>NZ_BLAY01000070.1 GCF_020521235.1 Microseira wollei NIES-4236
CGAAAAGCCAGAAGGGTGGAAAGCATCTGGTAAGCGTATATATCGTGGGTTGTATTGCTCTTCCAACGGTTTGGTTGTTAATGCCGATCTGAATGCTTCTGCAAATATTTTGCGTAAAGTAGCCAGCTTTTCTTCGTTTAGACTTAGGCTTACTGGGTAGGCGGTGCTTGACGACCGCAGCGAGAGTTAGGCTGTGGCTAAATCCGATGCCTTCTCTGTCCGCAGAATCTCAGTCTCTTTAGAGCTGAGAGTGTCAAAGTCCCTAACGCAGTCGAGAGCTAAAGCTTGTTTCTTGAGTGCGTCTTACATTCGGAGGTTTTCTCCGAATTATATCCCTGACGGGGTGCTGACGGGGTGACCAAAAATGTAGAGACGTTGCATTGCCACGTCTCTACATTTTTGGAGAGGTCTAAAGGACAACATTTCTGATGTGAATCTGAAGTTGCCCAAAAGGGCGGTGTTTAGTTCAAATTTGCCAACACAACCTTTGAGTCGTTGGAGGAAGCTGTACTCACCATCCCTGAATATTCGCCGTTATAGTTGGTAAATTCAGACGGAGATCTCCGAATATTAGATAGACGAATTTGCCAATCGGAAACCTGCTCTTAGGTAAGGTGATTAGTATTGGAAGTCGTTGTCCATACCCCCCAAAGACAGGTGTCTTCAAACTGTAGCAGTCCTGACTTGCGTAAGTTATGAGCTTGCGGAGTTCCGGGCAAGGGAATAATGCTGTAGCACGAAGTTTGAAATTCCAACTGAGGGTTAATCTCTACCAGTTGATCCACCAGTTCTGAGATGGCTTCCTCAAGACGTAACAAGTCCTCATGGTCATCATCGGGTAGTCCGATAATGATGCCATAAGCAATGACAGGTACACCAGTTCTGACTACAGATTTCATCAACGTACAATGCTCTTGCCACGGTAGGAGTTTCTTGTATGCTTCTCGTCCAAAAACGGGACGTTCGGCAGGGATATAAGCCAAAGGACAACCGACTTTGCCATCCCAGCCAAACAGTGCTTCAATCAGTTCTTCGTCAGGTCTGAGGTCGGTGCTTTCGTAGTTACGCCCAGCACCCAGAGTTACTTTCCTCAGTTCTAAACCATTGGGCCACATGAGAGTTATTCCCATCTCCCGCGCACCATTGGTAATTTCGAGGATCTCTTGTCGCCCCTCAGGAAAGAGTCCACGGGCGAGGAATTGATCGGAACCGATATTGATCGAAACCGCCCCCGCTTCTTTCTGGATAGCCAACCATTTGAGGGCTGTTTCTGGGGACATTCTCCGATAGCCAGTGCCGTAGGTGGGTGTCATGCAAAAATCGCAGGTGCGATCGCAACCAATGTCAGCCACCAGTGAACCTACTGGAACAGTTCCCTGGACATTGGGGAGTGTCCCTAAACATTCTTTAGCCACTTCCACCGAGGGTAGTGCCCACTCCTCTGGACTTTTTGCTTTCGTCTTTCTGGGATACTGTTTCCCGTCTGCGAGAATGACACCCGTGAGTTCTTCTCGTGGAGTTTTTCCAAGTACATAGTCAAAAATCGCCCAATTAGCTGCACCGGATTTATCCTGAACTACTGCTGCTGCGCCCGCCTTCAAGTAGTGGTGTGGTTCAGCGAAAGCATCCGACCCACCAACGACAATGGGACGACCTCCCTTAGCCAGATGCTCAATCACCATACAAGTGACTTGACGATCTTGGGAGAAATTAACTGTAACTCCCCAAGCATCATAGGCGTGGGGATCGAGGGCGGCAATTTTGCCCCCAACGTATGTTTTCCGCAGAGTCATACCTTTCCAGAAAATCTGCCCAAATTCTTCACTATAATTCTCATCTCTGAGGTTGACTAATTGGGCATCAAATCCCCCGGCAAGCAAGTCAGCGAGCAAAACTTGCTTGCTGATTAACGAACGATGTCTAAATATAGCTATTCTCACTTAAGTGATGTACGGATTAAATTAATCAATCTCTTGTGGGGTGGGCATCTTGCCCGCCCTTGTGTACTTTATAAGAACGAGAAACGCTATAAAGAAGTCCAATTTTTGCCTTCTGCATCGTATAGTCCCGTTGCTGGAACTTCAATCAGTCCAATTGTTGGAGACTGTTTAGCTACCATAATCGAGGGTGCCGAATGTGGGATAAGAAAATGGGATTTTCGATGGCTCGCGATCGCCTACGACACCAGGTAAGCCGATCGCAGCCCATGGACGGTAGGACAAGTCGGTGAGCCACTCTTTAATAAAATCAGAGGATAGCAGAAAAATATATGAAATATATGAGATGGACAAAATTTCTGATTCTTTTAATCATTCCCCTGCCAAGAATGATTAGTTGTGGATCGGTTCTTCCGTACATACTATGCTAAACTATCAGTTTAAATAGCCGAAAAGCCGTCATACCTGTATTTCAGTAAATAGAGCCATAAAATAATTGAAAATTATAGCCAAAGTTATTGCTGGGTAAGGCTTTTAGCAACTTAATGCTAATAATTTAGCATAGTATGTACTGGAGAACCGGATTTACTCCAATTGTACTTTAAAGACTTTTCCAGAAGCTTTGTCAGCCTTTCGGACAGCTATATCTTATCGATTTGTCTTGTGGCTAAACCAGAATAGGGACTTGTTCGCTGCTTACCAAAATAATTTGGGCTTTGTTTGGGCTTGATATTTGTTTAAGTCTCATTAACAGCAGATGGGCTAGATAAGGTGAGATATATGCCTAACAATATTACAGCAAAAGCTAATAGGTTAGAGAAACTTAGCGTCTGTGAAAAGAATACCCAAGCGAGAATTGCCGTAAAAACTGGATCGAGAAGAATGCTAACTGAAACGAACCCTGAAGACAATAGCTTGAGGCTGTATGTTAACAGAGAATGACCAACAGCTATTGTTAAACCCAGGGCTATGACTATTAGCCACCCAGAGATGGAATTGGGAAAAAGATGATCTAGTCCATCTTCTGTAATCAAGAGCAAGGGTAATAGTGACAGACTACCGATCGCACAGCACCATAAAATTGTCGTTATACTTGTTAAGCTTTTTTGGATTTCTTCGAGAGCAAGTAGGTAAATACCAAAGACTATTGCAGAGAGTAAGGCAATTGCATCACCTTGGACTTTGTTGATGTCGATTTGCAGGTCAAGCAATCCTAGAGCGCTGGCTCCGCCAATGGCAATTACCATACCAATGATAAACTTTTTGTCAAAGCGCCGATGGAAAAAAATCCACCCTACTAGAGTGGTAAATAGTGGGGTCAGGCTATGCATAAGCGCAGAGTTAGCAACGGATGTTTGAGTTAGCGACCAAGCCCACAAGACTTGAAAGAAGCTACCAGAAATTCCTGCTATCATTAATAACCCAACAGTCCGATTGCCGTACACATTCTTTTCTACAGGTTGGGTGTTAGATAGTCGCTGACTCACAGCTTGGAGTCCACTCCAAAGTCCCAATACAGCAGCAGCAGTCCAGAGGCGATTAAAAATGGTGGCGTTTGGACTGATTGCGTTTTCGCTGAATTTGATTAAGATTGGTGCCATTGCTATAGCTACTATACCTCCCAATAAAGCAGCGATCGCCTTTAGAGTTGGGGCAGTCAATAATGATTGCTGGAAGTGTGGTTTTTCATGACTTAAATCATTGCTCATACAATTTTACAGTGATGGGGGAGGACAAAAAAATCTACATCTGGCATTTTCTCCACGCCGTATTCGGGGTAAATTTGACCTACAGGAGTATCAATATAGTCCCCAAAGCCATAATTTCAGTGTACACGAACTGGCGACGTGTGTTTGAGTAAATTTTCGATGCTTTTACAAAGCACTGTAACCACCATCAACCATCAGAATTGAACCAGTAACGTAGGAAGCAGCAGCCGAAGCCAAGAAAATTACTGAACCGACTAATTCTTCCGGTTCACCTTTACGTTTCATAGGAATCAATCTTTTTAAATTTTCTTGTTCTTGTTCTAGAGGTAAGCGGAATTTTTCAGTACCTTCCATAATGTTATTCATATATCCAGGAGCAAAAGCATTAACACGAATTTTGTAATCTGCCCATTCAATAGCGAGGGTGCGCACCAACTGATTAACACCTCCTTTAGAGGCAGTATAAGCAGCACAATTAGCTAGGCCGATTACACTAGCAATAGAAGAATTCATAATAATTGCTCCACCTGTACCTTGTTGGATCATTTGTTTAGCAGCTAACTGAGAACAATTAAAATAACCCTTCAAATTAACATTCATAATGGCATCCCATTCATCTTCTTCCAGAGAAATCATAGGTTTAAGAATCTCAATCCCGGCATTACAAACCAAAATATCCAGACGGTTGTAATAATCTACAGTTTGTTGAATCAACCTTTGACACTCTTGACGCTTAGTAACATCTGTAGTAAATGCTACTGCTTCTTGTCCAGCCGCTTGAATAATTTTGGCAGTTTCTTCTCCTTCAGCCTGTTTAATATCAGCGATCGCTACCTTTACACCAACAGCAGCTAATCCTTGTGCGATCGCTTTGCCAATTCCCCTAGCAGCGCCTGTAACAATGGCTACTTTACCTGTTAAGTCAAAAAGATGATTTTCCACTAGCTTACCTGAAATATTCAGCAGTATTATTTAACGGAAATTGAATAAAATTACTTAAAAAGCCGAAGCAGATAATCCCCCATCTATAGCAATTGTGACACCCGTAATATAACTAGCACATTCTGATGATAGAAAAACGACTATATTGGCTACTTCACTAGAGAAGCCAAGACGACCTATAGGAATAGCATTGGTAATTTTTGCTCTAATAATATCAGGTGTTTGGTTTTCTTCTTGAGCAGCAATTTCTAAATATTGTCGGTGTCTTGGCGTATCAATTACCCCTGGATTAATAGCAGTAATTAGCACATTAAACTTAGCGGCTTGCATAGCCACAGCTTTCGTAAAGTTCATGATTGCTGCATTAGCTACACCCGATTTTATGAGCAGGCTAGAAGGTTCTTTTCCTGATGTACCAACAATGTTAATAATTCGACCCCATTTTTGGTTTTTCATCGTCGGCAGAACCAGATTACTCATGCGAATGTAGCCTAGTAACTTAGCTTCAAATACCCCACGCCAATCATCATCTGACAATTGTTCTACAGCTTGACTAGAAAATGATGCTCCTTCAGAATTATTGATTAAAATATCAATAGCTCCAAATTTATCTAGTGATAAATTCACTAATTTCTCACATTCATTTGCTTGGTGAACATCAGCAGTTAAGCTGAAAATTTCTAAATTAGGGAACTCCTGAATTAAAGATTTTTCTGCTTGTTGGATTTTCTCTAGATTCCGTCCACAAATAACTAATTTGCAACCTTCTTTTGCTAATCCTTGAGCGATAGAGAATCCAATTCCAGCACTAGATCCCGTAACTAAAGCTACTTTCCCTGTTAGTCCTAAATCCATGAAGATTATTCCTTTATGCAGTAGAGGTAAGTTTTCCGACAGAATTAATCACACAGAAATCTTGTTCCCTGTTAAGAGGTTGTTTAAAAAACAGAATTTTGATTAAAGTTACTTCTTCTGTTGTCAAATTATATCCTTCATTAACTATGTTAGCAGGAGCATAATAAATTTCACCAGTTTTCACTTGCTGTTGTTCGTTGCCTACAGTGATGAGCATTTCACCAGACAAAACTATGCCGATTTCTTCAGTATCAGATTGCTGACTCTTAATTTTTACACCTGTCGGAATTTTGGCGATCGCAATTTCAAACCACGAACCAGTAGCAGCTTGATAAATTAAATCTGTGGCAGTATCTTTTGTTGGCGATAGGTTGAGTATCTCTTCACTTACTGATGAATTTACCAAGCGTTTGACATCAAGGGAAAAGATAGTTTCAGTAGAAGAACAATTCACCGCTCCATGAGGAACATTAGCACCAACAGCATAAACTTGCTGTAGTGGTTTGAGAACTTCTTTGTGACCGTTGATGTTCATCTCCATCTTACCAGAAATTACCATACCTATTTGGCTCTCTGGATGTTGATGTAATTTTAAACTAGCTCCTGGAGCAATGTAAGCAAATTGAAATACTGTATCTTGACATTGAAATGCCAACAGTTCTATATCTGAACCAATTTTGATACGTTGAGACTGGGGAAAATTTTTAGACATATATTGATTATATTTTTTTATTGTAAAAAATAGACCAACTCATAGGAATTCTTCCATAAGTACTGACAAATTCTAAATCATATAAATTTAGTGCCTTTTCATTGGTAATAGCAAAATCAGCTAAACCTTGCTTTACTAACATAGCTGCGGCACTTGTAGAGTTGACAAGCTCTACGTCAATTTCTGCTCGATCTAAAGAAATTGGCAATAGTTTTGATAATAAAGGTAACGGAGCTGGATGACTAACTATTTTGCTGCCCTTTAAATCTAACTCTGTATCTTTTCTTTTTGCTAATCCATAGATAGGGGTTGGATACGTGAATATAAGACCCAAATCAAAATCAGGTTCCATATAAAATTCATTGATTTTATCGTAAGCATGAGGAACCAAAGCTAAATCTATTTGTTTGTTTAGTAAATTCTCGGCTAAATCCGAGAATTTATCAAATAACTTTACTGACACAGTTATTTCCTCGTTTTGTAATTGACTAATAACATAATTTAGAGCTTCTTCGCTACTAGTTCCACTAGGACCTAAAGTACCTAGAATTATAGTTTTAGAGGAGGGAATAGAGTAATGAAAATCCATTGAAAACTTTAGCATTATTTCAACTCCTGATTAACTATGCGATAACACCATGATTGCGGGCAAAGTGTCAATACCCCGGATCAGGAGGATGGGATTTTCCTCCCGCTCGCGAAAGATCTTTACTCACCAGAGCGATCTCCACTCCTGGATGGTAGGAGAAGTTGTTGAGCCAATCTTTCATCGAAACCGAGGATAGGGGAAAAATATAAGAAATATATGAGATGAGCTAAATTTCCAATTTTCTTAATCATTCCCCTGGCAACGCTGTTTTCCTATACCGCTTCATCCTGAACTGGTAGGGTGAAATAAAAAGTGCTTCCTGCACCCAACACACTCTGGGCCCAAATTTGCCCTTGGTGCTGTTGCACAATGCTCTTGCAAATGGCAAGTCCTAACCCCGTTCCTCTCCTCCGTCGGGAATCCTGCACATCCACCTGCTGAAATCGCCCAAAGATGGTTTCGAGTTTATCCGCAGGAATGCCACGTCCTTGATCCTGAATGGAGAAGATAATATAGGGTAGTGGGGTATGGATGTTCTCCCTGAACTCCTCACTCGCTTCGACAACCTCTGCCCTTACCCACACTGTACTGCCAGTAGGCGAAAACTTAATGGCATTGCTCAACAGGTTGGTTAATGTTTGCACGATCGCATCCGGTGCCGCCCATACTGTAACTGGCAGCGGTTTCCAATCCAGATGGATATGGTCTGCATCGGCAATTGGCTGTACAGTTTCAACTGCCTGCTGGATCAAATCCGTCACCTCACATGATTCCATCGCCAGCTCGGTTTTGCGACACTCTAACCGCTCCAGATCGAGGATGTCATTAACCAATCGCACCAGTCTATCACTATTGTTGAGAGCGATTTGAATCAGATGGTTAAACTGTTCAGAATTGTTGCTATAAAGTCCCGATTCCAAGATGCCGAGAGAACCGTGAATAGCAGTTAGCGGAGTTCGTAGTTCATGACTAACAATCGAGATAAATTCATCTTTTATCTGCTCGATGGCATAGCGATCGCTAATGTCTTGAATTTGGGCTATGAAGTAGATAGGGTCTTCCTGGTTATCTCGGACAAGCGATACAGAAAGCAGCACCCAGACCACATGACCACGTTGATGTAAATACTGCTTCTGCACTTGGTAGGTGTGAATTTCACCTGCCAGCATTTTTTGTACTTGCTCTAAATCAATTGCCAGATCGTCGGGATGGGTAATTTCTTGAAAGGTTTTGGTCAGCAATTCGTCTTGACTGTAGCCGAGGATCTCACAAAGCGATCGATTGACGCGCATGAATTGACCCTCCAGCGCTACTAATGCCATGCCGATTGGGGCATCTTCAAAGGCGCTGCGGAACCGTTCTTCACTCCATTGGAGTTCCTTTGTCCGTTCCCCGATCTGGTACTCTAGATCTCTGGAATAATTGGTTAAAATCTGCTCGGCTTGTCGTCGCTTTGTGATATCTTGAAAAGCATTAATAGCATAGAGAACATTGCCTGCTTTATCGAAAAACGGAATGGCATGAACCTCCAATATTACTCGCTCACCATTGACTTCAATCTCCATATCATCTAGCCAAGTTGCCTCGCCGAGCAATGCTCGTGTCACTGGCAACTGTTCCACAGGATAAAGTCGATCGGTTCCTGCTTGGTAGATTGGATAGGTTTGGGACTCTTGTTCAAGCCGCAAGTTGGGAATATGTCCTCGCCCTAAAATGGTTTTACCCGCTTGATTGAGGAGAATTTGATTTCCGGTGGCATCAAAAACACTGATCCCGATTGGAACGTTGGTCAGCAGCGTCTCAAATCGTTGTTCGCTCTGTTGTAGCGCTTGAAACGATGTTTCTAGCTGATGCGCCATCTGTTGAAAAGCTTTCGTCAGGTGTGCGACTTCACCAATTCCACTGGTTTCGACTGGATAATCTAATTGTCCGATCGCGATCGCGTCTGCTGCTTCCTGCAAGCGACGAATGGGGGTAGCAATCCAATGGGCGGTCAAGATTTCTGTCCCCACTGCCACGACTAGAGTCAGCCCGCACAAGAGCCATGTTCGCTGGGTATTGGCATGAATTTTTGCCAGGAAATCAGATTCTGGAATAATCACCACAACCAGCCAATCCAATCCGTATCGATCTTGGTAAGGAGTCACTCGGACAAACTGCCGTTGATGGTTACTCCAGAGTGTCAGTTGTTGGGTTGTTTCCAGGGTGCGGAAGTTGCCAAATTTTTGGGCGAGTTGCCGAGCAATATCTCTGGTTTTGGTATCTTTGCTATTTACTGCTAACAATCGTGTCGTTTCTCCCTTTCCTGACTTGACAAAGGGTAGTTCTGGCATGGATGTGGCAACCAAATTACCAGAATGCTCCATAATAAAAGTCTGTCCAGATGGTGAGAATTTGAGCTGATTAAGAAAGGTACTGAGTCCGGCCAGGGTAACATCAGAGGCAAAAACTCCCCGCCATTTGACCGCAGGATCGTAAATGGGAGCAAGTGCAAAAATTCCTAATGTGGGTACAACCTTGTAAACAGAAATTGGCGACCAAGTTTGTTGGCTGACGGCTTTGCCATAGCGATACACGGGACTTGTGCGGTTATCGATGGGGACGGTATAGGCGAGTTTGCGAGGATTGCCTTTAGCGTCAACCAAATAGTATTTCCGTTTACCCGGATCAGTACTTCTCGATCTATAGAAGTAGGGGATACCGATAGACAAGTCCTCCCCAGTCAGCCTTTCGGCTTGTTTGACAAGTTCCTCACTCTGAAAGCGTCCGTACCCAATTAATTCTCCTAGCTCGTTGACAAAGAAGGTAGATTGGAGTGAGGGGTTCAGGGTGACTTGTTGCCAAAATTCCTGTCGCAGTTGCTCAAAGTCTTTGAAGTTAAAGGTTCCCTGCTGTACTGCCAGATGGTTCGCGGCGATCACATCTTGGGGGGTGTTTAGGTAGGTGGTGAGGCGATCGTGAATCCGAAGGGACACCTGTTGCGTGAGTTGATCGGCAAGTTCCCTCACGGATCGCTGTCCACTTTGAGCGGACAAATAACCGACTATGCCAACCGCTCCCACCAATTGCAACATAAATGGAACCGTCAGCAACACTCGGATCGGAATGTTGGCAAAGCCCTGATACCAGCGTCTGGGTAAACTCGCTCTTTCCGTCATGTAGCGATCCTATCAAAACAGGTGCCTTCAGGCGCGAGTAGCGATTGGGTTGCTCAATTAGTGACTCAAATATTTAGCTTTCTCGAAACTGTCCGGTTGCAAGCAGAAGAAGCGATATGCCTCCCTTCCCCGCAGCTCTCGCGCAACTTTATCAGTTGCTCTGCTTAGCTATTTTGGGGGTAAAATTTTTAGTTTGAAAGGGTTATCCTGTAAATGTCAGTGAGTCTAATACAGTTACATCATGATAACCATCAGCCTTGATGAGATTCAGCGCGATTTGCTGGGTTACCTCCAGCGGGTACAAGCAGGCGAAACGTTTGTGATTCTTCAAGCAGATAAACCTGTGGCAGAAATTAAGCAAGTTCGTCTAAGTGCTAAGCAGTTTCGACCTTTTGGTTTGTGTGCGGGAGAATTTCGCACACCAGACGATTTTGATGCACCTTTGCCAGAATAAATCATCGGACAGTTTGAGGGTAAATGAAGCTATCGCACCATAAAACAAAGGCGTTAATATGAGCCAAAATAACCAAGTTATACAAACAGTTTTAGATAACACCTTCAACACCTTCGCTCGCGTACTAACCAACCAAAAACCAGACCTAAAATCCCAGGAAATAGGCGTTGTTAAATTTATCGGTCAAGGGATTGCCCGCGTCGCCGGTTTACCGGCGGTAAAATCGGAAGAAGTGGTGCAATTTCGGGGAAATGGAATGGGAATGGTCTTCAACCTCGACCCCGATGAAGTGGGCATTATTTTGTTAGATAAAAGCGAACATCTCAAAGCAGGTTGCGAAGTGCGCCGCACTGGAAGAGTGTTAGATGTACCCGTGGGAAAAACGCTGCTGGGACGAGTCGTAGACCCCCTGGGGCGTCCTTTGGATGATAGGGGTTCGGTGCGGGTTTCGCAACGCCGTGCGGCGGAAAGAGAAGCGCCTGGAATTATGGATCGCGCCCCGGTAACGGTACCATTGCAAACTGGATTAAAAGTGGTAGATGCGTTAATTCCAATTGGACGGGGACAGCGAGAATTAATATTAGGAGATCGCGCGTCTGGAAAAAGCGCGATCGCTCTCGATACGATCATCAATCAAAAAGATAAAGACGTTCTCTGCGTCTACTGCGCCATCGGACAGCGCAGTTCTTCTGTTGCTAAACTAATTGCCGATTTACAAAAATACGGCGCAATGGACTATTCTTTGATAGTCGTCGCAGCAGGAGAAGAACCGCCGGGATTGCAATTTATTGCCCCCTACGCAGCAACGGCAATGGCAGAATATTTTATGGAACAAGGAAGGGATGTATTAATTATCTACGACGACCTCACCGCCCACGCTCGCGCCTATCGGGAATTATCCTTATTATTGCGCCGTCCGCCGGGTCGAGAAGCCTTCCCAGGCGATATTTTTTATATCCATTCTCGCTTGTTAGAACGTTCTACTCATTTGAATGCCGAAAAAGGTGGAGGTTCGCTAACTGCGTTGCCGATGATCGATACGGAAGCGCAGCATATTTCTGCCTACATTCCGACTAATTTAATCTCGATTACAGACGGGCAAATTTATCTGTCTCCCACCTTATTTCAAAAAGGTGTTATCCCTGCGGTTGATGTGGGAAAATCCGTATCGCGCGTAGGAGGAAAAACGCAACTCCCCGCCTATCGTGCCGTTGCCGGAGATTTGCGTTTATCTTATTCTCAATTTGAAGAATTGGAAGTCTTTTCCCGCTTTGGAACCAGGTTAGATGAAGCAACTCGCAAAACTCTAGAAAGGGGAAGGCGGGTGCGGGAAGTTTTGAAACAAAATCAATACGAACCGATGCCAGTGGCAGAACAAATTGCTGTATTGTTGGCGGTAACATCGGGAGTATTTGATGATTTGGCGATTGAAAATATTGCCGCTGCGGAAAAAGCCGTTGCCAAAGCAGTGACAGAACAATTGCCCCAGGTGTGTAAATCCATCCAATCTGGCGAAAAACTCAACGAGGCAGATTTCACAGCGATCGCGAACGCAGCCAAGAATGCGATTGTGGATATTAACAGGAAGTTCGAGTCAAAAAGCCAACCAGTATAGACGGATTGCAGTGTAGCGGCAGCAAGGGGATTGCAGCCCTATGAAGTACGGCGCCTTTTGTGTAGCGGCAGCAAGGGGATTGCAGCCCTATGAAGTACGGCGCCTTTTGTGTAGCGGCAGCCTTAAGGCTGCCGCTACACAAAAGGCGCCTAAAGGCTTTCCCTCACTCGGCAAGCAATCTGCTGTATAGGCGGAGAAATTTAATGCGATCGCATCTCCTGTGCCAAACATTAAACTGACCCATTCGGGGTTGTAAAATGGGTAAATAGTCTAAATTAAATCCAGTACTATCTATTTTAAAAATATGTTTGCCAGAATCCGCCGCCTTTTCAATCAGTTTTTTAGGAATTCAAGGACAATCAAAAACGAACCCATAAATAAAGTCAGTTTGATTGTCATTATTTTGATCGATATTTTTATATTAATCAATGTTTTTGCCGGACTCGATGATATTAGCAGGTGGTATATCATTCCTAACCAGGCTTATCCATGTTATTCCGAGTGGGGCAATTACCGGAAACAAACAAATCAAGATAAAAACTATGAAATTGTCAGGCTTTCCTTCCCCTATGGCACTAACAATCAACCCAGTTTTCAGCGAAACTATCAACAAAATGCAGAAGGACATCTGGGGAAGGTTTCTGCTACCTGCTTGCAGTATGCCGCTTATAAAGACAAGATTGCAAATCCTCAAAATCAGCAAACCATAAAAACTATCGATCGGAAACAAGTGGAAATCAGCGATCTAGAACAAGCGAATCGCAGTATTCGCGCCCAATACGATTCGACGTTGTTGGAAAAAATTGCAGGTCAGCCGCGCGAACAATCTATTAATCAAGTCGGTGCGGAAAAAGCTAAACAGGAGTTAGATCGAAATACCAGCACAATTTCTACACTTACAAACGAAATTACCAATCTACAAAATGAACTGCTAGCCAAACCAGAAACTGCCGATTTTATCGCCTTTCTGAACAACGAAGACAAATTTAATCAAGTTGAAAAAGGCTATGAAAATGCATCATTTTGGTATCCAAGTATTCAACTATGTTTTCAGTCGCTGTTTCTGCTGCCGCTGATTCTCGGCGCTTTATCAGTTCACAAATTTGCCCAAAGAAGAGGATATGGACTAATTGCGCTAATTAGCTGGCATTTGCTGGTTATATTTTTTATACCGCTCATCCTTAAAGTTTTTCAATTTTTTCAAATCGGCGCCATATTTCAATGGTTATTTGATATCATTAGCGCCTTGATGGGAGGATTGCTTTTCCTCATTAGCTATTTTTATATTTTGCTCATCCCGCTGGTTGGTTTTGGCATTATCAAGTTTTGTCAAAAAGTTGTCTTGAATCCTAAAATTCAGGCAGCGAATAGAGTGCAAAAATCCCGCTGTATCAAGTGTGCTAAGAAGATTCGCCAACAGGATACCTTCTGTCCCCACTGCGGTTATTATCAATATGTTGAATGCCAAAACTGCCACAATCTTACTTACAAACATTTGCCGTACTGCAAGCATTGTGGCTCAAATCAACAAATCAGTAATTTGTAATCCAGGACTTACGCAAACACCAAAGTTTCTCTGAAAAATCGTCGCTTTAAAAATGAGAGATCTACGCAGAAACAAAGGTGATAGGTTCGGTAATCTTTGAATTGTGTATGTAAATCTGACAAAATCATGCCAGCAATTGATTCCCTCCAACGCCAAATTACCACCGCCAAAGAACTGCAATCGGTGGTAAAAACAATGAAAGTCCTCGCTGCTGCTAGCATTCGCCAATACGAAAGGGCGGTAGAATCTCTCGCGGAATACAACCGCACGATTGAAATGGGATTGCAAATTGTGCTGGGTTATGCTAGTTCCGAAGGGCATAATTTGGCAGGAATAGAAGCCTCTATAAATAATCGTTTGGCTGCGGTTATATTGGGATCTGACCAAGGAATGTGCGGTCAATTTAACGAACAAATTACCCACTATGCTATTAATCAAATCGAGCAATTACCTATTGCATCAGAAAACCGCACAATAGTAACCGTGGGGGCGCGGGTTATCCCACCTTTGGAAAATGCTAAAGTTACCATTGCATCTTCGTTTAATATGCCGAGTTCCCTTGCTGGCATCACGCCAATGGTGCAAGAATTGTTACTGCAAATCGAAGCTTGGCGTCAAACGCAACAAATCAATCGCATTATCTTGTTTTACAATCAACCTCGTTCTAACACATCATACTCGCCCCATACGCTGCATTTATTACCCCTCGATCGAACCTGGTTATCTAACTTGCAACAACAACCTTGGAACTCGCGCACGTTACCTATTTTCACGATGGATAGAAGTCGGTTATTTTCTGAATTAATCGGGCAATATTTCTTTATTTCTCTCTATCGTGCCTTTGCCGAATCTTTAGCGAGTGAAAACGCCAGTCGCCTCGCTGCTATGCAAGTTGCTGAGCAAAATATTGAAGAAAGATTATCCGAATTTAACGCTCAATTTCAACAGTTGCGTCAAGCTGCAATTACTGAAGAAATTCTCGAAATTGTAGCAGGTTCTGAAGCGTTAGCTCAATCTGGAGAAATTGCTAATGGCTAATAGCTAATGGCAAGGAAAATAGTATACAGCGGATTGCAAGCGAGTGAGGGAAAGCCTTAAGGCTTTGTTTGTATAGCGGCAGCATTAATGCTGCCGCTATACAAACGAAGGTGTACCTCATCCATCTGCAATCTGCTATATTACTTAAGCTCATGATAGCTTCGCGCTCTTGAAGCAAGCGTTCTTCAATTAGCAATTAGCAATTAGCAATTAGCAACTTTGGTTATTACTGCAAAAATGCATTAAAAAGATTAAGCGTTCGCAGTTGCTGAGTAGCTGCTAAAGCATCGTACTGGAGCTTAATTCTTAACATCGATCTCACCCTCGCTCGCATTTCGATACTGTTAATGGGTTTTGACAAAAAATCATCTGCACCTGCTTCGAGAGAGCGGGCTAAATCTTCTTTAGAACTTAAAGCTGTGACCATAATAATGGGAATGTGACACCAACGCTGATTGGCTTTAATTTGCTGGCAGGTTTCCAATCCGTCCATTTCTGGCATCATTAAATCTAATAAGATAACATCGGGTTGAATTTCCTCGATTTGATTTAATGCTTCTTTGCCGCTGGATACGTAGGTTAAGTCATAACCTTCTCGCAAAAGCAATCCTTCAATTACTTCAAATATACTTTCTTCGTCGTCGATAATTAGGATGCGAAGTTTTTTATGATCTGGTTGATTTTGTGGGTGAGTCATTAGTTATTTGTTATTTGTTATTTGTTGGTATTAGCGATTAGTCATCTGACGGCGCCCAAGCGCCTACTACGAACGTACTACGAACTGCGCGATCGCTTCGGTGAGCTTTTTCAAACTTACGGGTTTCGTAAGATACTCGGTTGCCCCAGCTTCTAAGCATTTTTCCCGATCTCCCGGCAAGGCGAGGGAAGTCAGGGCAATAATCGGAGTTGCCGCAATTTCCCCATCGGCGCGGATTTGCCTGGTTGCTTCCAAGCCGTCCATTTCCGGAATCTGGATGTCCATTAGCACCAGGTCGGGTTTTAACTGTTTTGTCATCTGGACAGCTTGGATGCCGTTGAGTGCGGTTGCCATTCTATAACCTTTTACTTCTAAATATTCAACTATTGTATAAATTGTTGTCTCGCTGTCTTCTGCCAGTAAAATTAAAGGTGTTGTTTCCGCAGCAGGCTTCGGGTTGTCAGTGGCATCGCGCTTAGCGATCAGCTTGCGTAGCGCCAGCTGAAACTGATGGCGGGAAAAAGGTTTGACCAGATACTCGCACACTCCCAAGTCTCCTGTTCGCGCGGGTTCATCCGCCACGGAAACAATCAAAATGGGAATATGCTGCGTTTTCTGTTCGCTTCTCAATTGCGCCAAAACATCCCATCCGGAACGATCTGGCAGTTGTAAATCTAAGATTATCGCATCTGGGTTTAATTGCAGAGCGGCTGCAGTCGTCCCGGTTCCCAGAGAATGGATAGTGTAATTTTTTACTCCTAATTCTAATAAATAATGGGCAACTTGTTCGGCAGCGGGTGCAGAATCTTCGACGATTAAAACTTGGTTTAAATTGAAGCAGTAGGGATAGGAAATGCAAGATTCTTGATGCGCGATCGCTTCTGATTTCTGACGCCAAGGTACGGACACGGTGAAGCGACTTCCCTTTCCGACTTCGCTTTCTAAAGATATGCTTCCCCCGTGCAATTCTACAACTTGTCGCACTAACGCCAGTCCCAAACCAGTACCAGCATAGCGCCGGTTTAAAGCACCCTCTAACTGTACAAAAGGTCGGAAGAGTTTATTGATATCTTGTGGTGCAATCCCGATACCAGTATCGACGACGCTAAATTGCACGATTTCCCGTTCTCGATCTGCTTGGACTTCGAGCCAAACTGCACCGCCTTCTGGGGTAAATTTAACCGAATTACTGAGTAAATTAATCAGCACTTGTCGCATCCGCCGTTCATCGATTTCGATTTTGCCGATTTGGGGTGGAACCTGACAAGTTAATTGAATTCGTTTTTGATGCGCTTGCTGTCTGACAAAGGCGAGACTGGCATTGCACAACCCTGAAATATCCGTGGGAGCGAGTTGCAATTCCATCTTTCCCGCTTCAATCTTAGAGAGGTCGAGAACATCGTTGATCAGTTCCAGCAAGTGTTGACCGCTTTGTTCGATGGTGGCTAATTTTTGGTGCTGTTTGGCAGTCAAAGGGCCAAAAGTTTCTTCTCGCAAAACTTCAGAAAGTCCCAGAATTGCAGTCAGGGGGGTGCGGAGTTCGTGGCTCATGTTGGCGAGGAATTCGCTTTTGGCTTTGCTCGCTGCAAACGCTGCTGCTGCTGCTTGCTGTCGCTCTATTTCTGCGTCGTTTCTGGCTAAACCAATCGCGACTATTTCTCCTACCAGTTTGAGTAGGTTAATTTCTTCTTCTGTCCACTGTTTTGCAGCATGAACGGTGACTAAACCAATACAGCCTACGAGTTGGTTTCGATGCAGTAGGGGAATGTTGATTAATGACCGGGTAGATAGGCGAGTAAGTGCTGTTTTGTCTGCAACTGCTTCGGGGGGTAAATTATCAACATCGCTAATCAGGACGGTTTTGCCGAGCAGTAGTTGCTCGTACATCCAAGGGAAGGTTTCGCAGGGGATTTCTTGCAATAATTGGGTTGGCGGAACGGCTGTTTTTGCACACCATTCGTGAGTCATACTCAAGTATTTTTGCTGGTCGCAGAAGCGAATAATGTAGCTGCGATCGCTCCCAGTATATTCCCCAATCTTACTCAGGGTAAAATCAATCGCCGTGTCGATATCTTGGTCGAGGAATGCGCGGGAAATATTTCCCAGTAGGTTATCTATTATTGCTCGCCGTTTTTGCGCTGCTTCTGCTAATATGCGATCGCTTATATCCCTCGCCACCCAAACTACTGTATTTTCTGATGTGGGAGCAATGCTGGCAATAAACCAAATTTGCTGATTTTCTAGTTCTAGGCTGTACTCAAAATTAATCGGTTGCTGTATTTCTCTTGCTTGCTTAATTTTACTGTTAAAAATCTCGGCTTTTTCCCCAGAAAAAAGTTCGATTGTTTGACCCAGGATATCGGTATCAGGCGGATAAAAGCGATCCGGATTCGTTGGCGCAATTTTAATGCTGTTATCCTCCCCATTGATAAACAAAACGATGTCGCTCATCGCTTCAAAAAAACCCCGCATCTCCGCCTCAGAATCCCGTAACCTTTTTTCTAGAACCTGGCGTTCGCGAATTTGTTTTTGTAGAATAGTATTTTGTTCGAGCAGTTGTTTTTGTAGCGATCGCAACCGCAATTGATTCTCGACGCGGGCTAAAACCTCTTCCACGTGAAAGGGTTTTGTGATATAATCCACTCCCCCAACAGAAAAGGCTTTAATTTTATCTAAAGTATCGTTCAAAGCACTTAAGAAAATCACCGGAATATCGCGAGTTTTTTCCTCCGCTTTAAGCTGTTGACAAACCTCAAAGCCGTCCATTTCTGGCATCATAATGTCGAGCAAAATTAAGTCAGGAGGCGCTAACTGTGCCGTGGCGATCGCTTTTTGACCTTTGGGTACGCCTCGCACTTTATAGCCTTCCTGGGTCAGCATATTAGAAAGCAGGCGCAAATTTTCCAGGGTATCGTCAACGATGAGAATATTGGCTTTTTCGGTAGCAATAAACTGGTTGTTCATTGTTTTTGGATGGCGATGGATGGTCGATTAGCTATTAACGCAAGTTGCTAGTTATAAACTTTGGCGTTGCTAATTGCTAATTGCTAATTGCTAATTGCTAATATAGGAGATTTACCAATCGATCCATTAGCCATTAGCCATTAGCCGCTGTGAGAGAGATAACTAGCAACTTGAGTTATTAAATAAATTTTCGATTAAATTTTCAATCGTTTCAAAATCAAAATTATCGACAAGCTTAGCTAAAGCGACAGCTAATGTTGCGCGTTCAGAGCGAATTTGTTCAATTAACCGGAAAGCAGCTTCAGAATCTGCTAAAGCCGCCGCTTCATAAAGGGAATTCAACCAACTTTCCGGTAAAACCGCTAAATCTTCAGGCGTTAAAGCCTTGTCGCTATTATATCCTAAATTTGCAGTTTTGACCGATTCATTTTCATAGATATATAGCACTCCAATATGCTTGTTAATCAGGTTAAAAATATCCATTTCGCGGAAAGGTTTACGCAAAAAATCGTCGCATCCAGCAGCAATAATAATGGCTCGCTCTTCTTCAACGGTACTCGCCGTCAGGGCAATAATTTTTGTATTTTTACCTTGACTTGTGGCCTTGATTCGTTTAGTTGCTTCGTAACCATCCATCACCGGCATCCGCATATCCATCCAAATTAAATGCGGCTCAAAAGCTGGGAAAATTTCTATGGCTTCCAGTCCATTACTCGCTTCTTTAACTGCAAAACCCAGGGGTTGCAGGAGTTGGAATAACAGGTGACGATTGTAATCTTTGTCATCTACTAATAATATCCGATATTGGGGTTGATTGGGTGCTAAACCAATAACACGATTTTCAGAAATATCGGGTGGTATTTCGCTATTTTCAACGACATTTACCGAAATATAAAAATTAAAAATACTGCCGCTTCCGACTTGACTTTTAACGCTCATCTCTCCCCCCATCAACTGCACGAATTTGCGAGCGATGCACAATCCCAAACCCGTTCCTTCTGCTTGTTGTCCGGCTTTGGTTTGCACAAAGGCTGCAAAAATGCTGTCGAGTTCTGAGGTCGGAATGCCAACTCCGGTGTCTTCGACGTTAAACCAAATGCTGAGATGATTTGAGTGCAGAGGGGCTGAGGTGCAGAGGGGCAGAGGGGAATTTTTATCTGCGCTCTCCTCTGCTCCCCAGCTCCCCAGCTCCTCTGCTGTTTTTACGCGCAAGGTAACGCTGCCTTTATGAGTAAATTTAATTGCATTGCTGAGTAAGTTAATTAAAACTTGGCGCAGTTTGAGGGGGTCGGTTTGGATGTAGCGAGGTACTTGGGGGTCGATTTGGAAAATTAGCTGTAACTGCTTAGTTTCGGCTTTGAGCCAAAACCAAGATTCCAACTCGTCTAGGAGGGAAAAAAGGTCGAAGTTTTGGGGGTTAAAAGTCATGCGACCTGCTTCAATTTTGGATAAATCTAAAATCTCGTTAATCAGGTCGAGGAGGTGTTCGCCGCTGCGGGTAATAATGGCAAGATTTTCCCGATGTTTTAACGCGAGATCCTCGCTTTTAATTGTAAGTCGAGCAAAGCCGAGAATGGCATTTAAAGGCGATCGCAACTCGTGACTCATGTTGGCGAGGAAGGCGCTTTTGGCGCGGGATGCGGCTTCGGCGGCGTCTAAGGCAGTTGCCAGTTGTTCTTGGGTGCGCTGGCGCTGGATAATTTCTTGTTCGAGGGATTGGGTGCGATCGCGCACTTTTTGTTCGAGCGATCGCGCATACTCTTCCAGTTGTGCGCGAGATTGCTGAATTTCCCGACTCATCTGATTAAACGAATCTGCCAACACCTTTAATTCTGCACTTCCTTCCACATTCACCCGCTGATTGAGTTCGCCGCTGGCAATTTTTTGACTCGCTGCGCTTAACTTAAGAATCGGTCGCGTTACAGTTCGCGCCGTCAAAATGCCAATAATAATTGCCAATCCCAACGCTCCCAAACAAAGCAAAATTGTTCTTTGGGTATTGGCATTGATTTGTTCCATAAAATCTGATTCCGGCACCACCACCACAATTAACCAATCCAACCCAAACTGCTCGGAAAACGGCGTTATTTTCACCAATTGCCGTTCGCCATTCAGTTTAAAACTGAGTTGCTTGCTGCGGTCAATATTATGAAAATTCCCAAAGCTTTCTTGCAGGTGATTTACCGTAGATCGAATCAAAGCATTGCTACTTTCTTTGGCGTACAATTGTCGCAGTTTTTGCACATCAAAGGGTAATATATCCGATGAACTAGCTACCAGCGTTCCATCTCGCTCGATAATAAAAGTTTCCCCAGACTGCCCCAATTCTATGCGCCTGAGAAACTCTCCCACCGAAGAAAGCAAACAATCTACCCCAATCGCCCCCCGCAGTCGCCCTTGCGAGTCGTATACCGGCTGCGCGAGCGCAATTTTGGGGCTTTCTTGCCTAAAATCGGGATAAACTCGACTCCAAACCGGCTCGCCCTCCCGCATCGCAGCTTGATACCAAGGGCGCTTTCTGGGGTCGAAACTTTCCATAGTTTCTGTTAGGTTTGCCGCATTTCCCAGGGAATCAACCGTATAGCTATAGTATCGATTGTTGGTAGCTTGCCCCGCCCTACCAATTAGCCAGATTTTGCGTTTTCGCAGTCCCAAACCTGTAAATTCGCCTTCGGTACTGCCAAAAAAAATTGCCGCTCCGCACACCCGATCGAACAAAAACCGCTGCTGCCAAAATTGGCGCGTCAAGCTATTGGGATCTTGCAGGTTTATCTGCCCATGTTGAATCGCTTCGGCATTAATTTGATTGATGACTTGGGGATTTTCCAAGTAGTGTTTCAGTTGCTGTTCAATGCGATCGCTCACCTTGTTCATCAACTGACTCGCCAGTTCTTCCACCGCCCTTTGCCCGTTTGTAAACGAAAGATACCCCACAATTCCCACTGTCGCAACAATTTGCAAGACAACGGGAACGATCAGGATAGTTCGCAACGGGACTTTTCCCGATAGCTTGGCGAGTCTGCGTTTGATGAGTTTGGCTAACATAGAGCAATCGAGCCATCTTTCCCCCTATTTTGTACCAAAGACTCGCGAGATTTTAAATTTCTCGTTCCCAGGTTTTAGATTTCTCGTTTTTCTCGTTCCCAGGTTTCTCGTTTTTCTCGTTCCCAGGTTCAACCTGGGAACGAATTGTGGGAGGTTCCACCTGCCTTTCTCGTTCCCAGGTTCAACCTGGGAACGAATTCGCGCTTGTTTGTGTAGCGGCAGCAAAAATGGCAGCGCGCTTGACAAACAAACCGTACCTCATACGGCTGCAATTCGCTATAGATTTCTCGTTCCCAGGTGTTAGATTTCTCGTTCTCGTTCCCAGGTTCAACCTGGGAACGAATTATGGGAGGTTCTCGTTCTCGTTCCCAGGTTCAACCTGGGAAACCTCCCTCGTTCTCGTTCCCAGGTTCAACCTGGGAACGAATTATGGGAGGTTCCACCTCCCACAAATACAATACATTAGTACGCCGATCCCCCTTGTCCTCCTTGTCCCCCTTATCTTCCTTGTCATATCACCACCGAGGTTCTCTGGCAATTAGTTCGATAACTTCATCCGCTTGTAAAGGGTGAGAAAAGAAGTATCCTTGACAGCAGTCGCAGTCTAACATTCGCAGTCGCTCTAATTTTTCAATTGTTTCAACACCTTCAGCGATCGCATTCATTCCCATTGTCTTAGCAAGGCGAATAATTGCTAGCACAATTCCCGTATTGCTCGGTGCTTCATCGAGGTTCTGCACAAAAAATTTGTCCACCTTTAGCGCATTGACGGGTAGGGAATGCAAGTAACTCAGCGAAGAGTAACCGATGCCAAAGTCATCAATACTCAACTGAATTTTTCTGCTGCTTAATTGCTTCATTAACGACACATTTGCTTGGGAATTTTCCATCAGCGCAGTTTCAGTAATTTCCAGTTTTAAGCAATAGGGATTGAGTTGGGTTTGAATCAGAATTTGGTCAATCAGGTCGAGCAAGTCTCCTTGGCTAAACTGTTGCGGGGACAAATTGATGCTGATTGTGAAAGAATCATTCACCATTCCTGCTGCTTGCCACTGGCGAAGTTGATGGCAAGCTTCCTGCAATACCCAATTGCCAATAGGGGCAATCAAACCACTTTCCTCGGCTACCGGAATAAACTCGGCTGGAGCAATTAAACCCCTAGTGGGATGCTGCCAGCGCAGCAAAGCTTCTACTCCATCAATTTTACCCGTATTTAGGCAAATAATCGGTTGATAGTAGACTATAAATTCTTGTTTTTTTATCGCTTGACGCAGTTCTGTTTCTATCTGTAAAAACCGTCTTGCTTCCTGGTGCAGGGTAATATCAAAAATTTGATAGCGGGATTTTCCCAGTTCTTTGGCACGCCCCATCGCCGTCGCTGCATCTCGCAGAATATGTTCGGGTTGTTGATAATCTCGACCACCCAAACATATTCCAATACTGGCACTGATAAATACTTCATGTCCTTGCAGGTTAAAAGGCTGCTTCAGGGCTGCTAATATTTTATTAGCGACTTCAGAGGCAGTGGTGATATCTTGAGCCTCGGTCAGGAGAATGGCAAATTCATCGTCTCCTAACCGCGCGAGCGTGTCTTGTTCGCTCAAATTATCTTGTAAGCGACGACCCATAGCATTGAGCAGTTCATCTCCTACCAAATAACCTAGGGAATTGTTGATGACCTTGAAGCGATCGCCATCTAAAAATAGCACCCCAAACCGATAGTCATGCTCAATTTTAGAGCGGTTTATCGCTGAATTCAACTCTTCCATAAACAACACCCGATTCGGTAAACCCGTCAGCAGATCGTGACGGACAATTTCCATTTGATTTTGAGCATACTTGATCTGCTCTTCCCGTGCTTGTGTTAATTCTTCAATTCGCCGATCTAGTAACATAATTTCTTTTCCTGCTATCCTCAACGATAGATAAGTCTGAACTTTGACTAAAAGTTCATCGATGACTAATGGTTTGTTAATATAATCAACGCCGCCGACTTCAAAGGCTTTTAGCCTGTCAAATCCCTCATTGAGAGCGCTGAGAAAAATTACTGGAATTTTGGCAGTTTTTGGCTCTGCTTTCAATCTACGGCAAACCTCATATCCATTCAGTCCCGGCATCATAATATCCAGTAAAATTAAATCAATATCGACGGTTGTTGACGCCCTCAACGCCAATTCACCGTTGATGGCTTTGAGAACGTTATACCCTTGTTGAGTTAGCACCGAATCTAGCAAGCGCAAGTTCGTTGGCAAGTCGTCAACAATGAGAATGGTTGCTGAAGAAAACAGCAGGTTATGATTCATTGCTTAAGGTTAGTTGAAGTGATAGGACGGAGATTTCCGCATACTGTCTTGATAATTCCAGTGTTAGCTTGCCCAATTGCTTTTATGCGAGAAGATAGTGACTTTAGAAAGAACTTAAGAAAAAGAAGAAAAAGTAAAGGCGCTGGCAAAAGTCCGCGCACATCTGAACCCAGGTGAGGAATGGGCGTTCTCATGCCAGAGGTTTAAGGACGTTCGTCCTTACTAGGAACAATCAACCCAAATTTTTACTATTTTATCATATTGAAAGTCAAAATACAATGAGTTATCAAAATGTAAAAAACGCCCAGCTGATTTCACCTCCCCTTGACCCTGGGAGTCCGACAACTTGTTGACGCAGCATTGCCAATTATTGCTGGAGAGATTCGTAGGTATTGTTAGAAAAACCGGGTTTCTTGATGTTCAATTGCTCCTAATTCTTTCAAGGTTAATTTCTGTGCGGGGGTCAATCCCGTCACCCCGGTAATATTCGTGTCTTCATAAATTCTTTCCGGTCTAAGGGTATCCAAACAAACCCCGGTTTCTACATCCCAAAACTTTATTGTTTCATCGTTACTGCTACTAACTAAAGTTTTACCATCGGGAGTAAACGCCACCGACCACACGGCGCTATTATGCCCTTCTAATACTTTAATACACCGCCCCTCGCTCACATCCCAAAGTCGAATTGTTTGGTCAACGCTACTACTTGCTAAAATCCCCCCATGCCCGCCTTGGTAAGGGAGGTTAGGGGGGATCGGACTAAAAGCAACTGACCAAACAAAACTTTGATGACCTTGCAGGGTTTGATGGGGAGAGGAGTTAGGGGTGAGGTTTTGCAGGTTCCAAAGTTTAACGGTTCCATCTTCGCTGGCACTGGCGAGAATTTTCCCATCCAGACTAAAGGCAATTGACCAAATAAATCCCTGATGTCCAAATAAAGTTTTTATGCATTTTCCCGTGGTGATATCCCAAAGTCGAATTGTTTGATCGGCACTGCTGCTAGCTAAAATCCCCCCTTGGGATCCCCCTTCCGTCCCGCTCCCGGGGGATGTGAGCGGGATAGCTTTGTTTATCGGGGGGTGAGCGGGGATCGGACTAAAGGCAACAGATAACACCCAACTATCGTGTCCCGACAGTATTCGCAGACAGTGACGGTTACTAATATCCCAAAGTCGAATTGTTTGGTCGGAACTACCGCTAGCTAAAATTTTGCCATCGGGACTAAACGCCAGCGACCAAACGCACCCTGTATGTCCTAAAAGTTGAATTGGGGATAAATTTTCTCGACTAATTTTATCTGCAATTCCTGTTTTATTTAGCTGCCAAACGCAGATGGTTTTATCTTCGCTACCGCTGGCTAAGATCCCCCCATGCCCCCCTTGCCAAGGGGGGTTGGGGGGGATATAATTCCCCCCTTGCCAAGGGGGGTTGGGGGGGATATAATTCCCCCCTTGCCAAGGGGGGTTGGGGGGGATATAATTCCCCCCTTGCCAAGGGGGGTTGGGGGGGATCGGACTAAAGGCGAGAGTGCGGATTGATTTTTGATGTTGGGATAGAGTCCCTAAACAGCGACGGGTTGAAATATCCCAAAGACTGATGGTTTGATCTGCACCCCCAGATGCGACGATCCCCCCCTGCCCCCCCTTACCAAGGGGGGGTAGGGGGGGATCCGGAATAGAACTAACCGCAACCGACCAAATCGAGTTAGCATATCCTTGTATTGTTTGCAGCGGATTGACACCGTTTTCGTTAATTTGCCACAACTTTAAGGTTTGCTTATCGCTCGCTGCAATAATTTGTCCGTTGCTACTAAATGTTACCGACCAAACCTGACTGGTGAATCCCGATAATATTTGACAGCATTCTCCTGTTTTGATATCCCAAACTTTGATAACTTTGTCATCTCCACCCGCGATGGTTTCCCCATCCGGACTAAAGGCAATTGACCAAACAAATGTCAGAGCTTTACAGATAGTTTGGTGGCATTCTCCGGTTGTAATGTCCCAAATTTTAATACTTTGTCCGTCGCAACTTGCCAAATAAAGTCCATCGGGACTAAAGGCAACCGCAGAGATTTGACTTTTGTGTCCGGTGAGAATTTGGCGGCAATCTCCTGTGGTTATATTCCATATTCTTACTGTTCGATCCGCACTCCCGCTGGCTAAGATACCCCCCCCTTGGGATCCCCCTCCCGTCCCCCTTAAAAACGGGGATGTGAGGGGGATCGGACTAAAGGCAACTGTATGGACGATATCGGTATGTCCTTGCAAAGTTGTAAGGCAATTTCCCGTGGAAATATCCCAGAGTTTGACCGTGCGATCGCTACTCCCACTCGCCAATATTTTACCATCCCGACTGTATGCAATCCCCCACACCCAATTCCCATGACCGATAAACGATAAAGTATTGCGAATCGGCGATAAATTTCTCGCCCCCTCCCCAATATTTCCCGTTTCATCCTGCCACAATCGAATTGTGTTATCAAAGCTGCCGCTAGCAAGCATCTTTCCGTCTGGACTAAAGCTTAAACACCAAACAGTACTGCTATGTCCTAAGAAGCGAAACAACAATTTCCCATCTGCTACTTGCCACAAACGCACTTCCCCATCTTTATGTCCCGTTGCTACTTGAGTTCCATCTGGACTCAAAGCAATTCCATAAATCTTGCCAAAATTTTCGCTAAAAACCGATTTGGCTAAATTCGCCCCAGTCAAGTTAACTCGCCGTAAATTAACCCCAGGGAAATACCCTTGCCAAATCGTCAGTCCAGAAAAGTCATACCCGCTCAAATCTACTTTTAACTTAATTAGTAAATTTACCACATTGCCAGCAAGATAACCGGGAGTTGTCAGTAAATTTGACTTCAAAGATGCTATAATCTTATTGAAGAATGCTATTAAATTTTCCCGGTTACCGAAACTGGTTAATAAACCTTCAACAATTGGCTGTAAAATCAAATTAAATTGCGCAGCTAGCACCGATTCGGAAGACTCGGCTTTGATTAAGGCATGGTGTTTCAGGAGGTTGAGGCTATCGAGGTTTCCCGACTCGCTGGCGGTGCGGACTTCTGCACAGACTTGCTCGATCAAGCGATCGCTCAAATACTCCATCACCACAGGTTGCAAAGTAAACAATTGTCCGGCGTTGGTAGTTTGGGTTTCTATCAGCGATCGCCACCCAATAAACTCCAAAGATTCCAGAATTCTCCCCGATGAAACCCGAGGCACAATATCTTCCCGTAATTGGGCGAGGGAAACTGGTTCTCGATTAATAGCCAACCAATAAAGAATTTGCTTTTCTAGCGTCGCCAAGCGATCAAACTGCTGTTCTAATAAACTGCGAATCCCGTTAAAAACCGCTACCCCTTCATCCAAAAATTCAGCAATATTGCCAGCAAATAACTCTTGAATCGAAGTCGCGACAATTTTTAAAGCTAGGGGATTTCCTTGATACAGTTGCGCGAGTTGCTTGATATTTGCTTGGGAACCCCTCAGTCCTTTAGTACTTAATATTTTTTCCCCTTCTACATCGGGTAACCCCTTTAATTGCCAACAACGCACCGGCAAGCTTTCGCCTTCGAGAGACGAAATACATTGAGGTTTTTCTCGTGAAGTTAAAATCAAGCAACTTTGGTGAACCGTTTCTGCCACTCGTCTAAAAAGTTCCCCATACCCTTCATATCCTTCCCGATAGCGTCCGGCGGGACTACCAGGTTTTAACAGGGTTTCGATATTATCGAAAACTAACAAACAGCGTGAGGAGCGTAAATAATGGTTGATTCGGGAAATTTTACCGCCGATAGTTTTGGGTAAATTAACAGCAGTTTCCTGCTGCTGAGAAAGGAATTGAATTAAGTCTGGGAGCAGTTCTTCTAGAGCAGGGGCATTTTTGAGCGATCGCCAAATCAAAAACTCAAAATTATCCCCAACTTTCTCCGCCAATTTCACCGACAGTGCCGTTTTACCAATGCCACCCATTCCCAACAGCACCACTAGGCGGCAATCTTCTTCCAGAATCCACTCGGACAGACTTTCTAATTCCAACTCCCGACCGTAAAAAACCGAAACATCAACCGCCTCACCCCAATCTTGAGTAGCATTAATCCTAACAATATTATCAATTCCCGGTTGCGTGTAATCTTGGTCTGACAATTCCAAGTTTACTACCTGGAAAATCAACCGCAACGAACTTTCATCCCCGCCTTGTCCCCGCAATATTTTTCTGATCGTTGTCGGATGCAAACCGGAAATACTAATCAATTGAGATTTTTCAGAAATTTTGGCAGCATTGTACTTGATTCCGGTTTTATCCTCTAACTCGCTAATCCGGTTTTGCAGTTTTTTCGCTCCCGTTGGCGTGAGGACATAACCGCGATGACGCTTAGATTGAGAAGGTGGTTTGGATTTCACGGCATTTTATCCCTACTACTGGTTTAGATTTTAGATTACTCGTCAATTTCCTCACACTTCTCTTGGATTACAGAATCGGCAATTACTCCAAAAATTGAGGTCGTGCTTGTTGGGTGTGCTTCAGTTGCTGTTCTAATGCTTCCCAATCTTCCCGTTCAATATCAGCAATCAATTTGTCGATGGTGTGGCGATATTGTTGGAGACTTCGCAACAACTCCCCGCGATTGTACCGCGCCATCATCACCCCCAATTCTGGATTTCCACCTCCTACCCGCGAAGTATCTTTAAAACCAGAACTTGCCAAATTTTGGGCTAATTTTAAAACCGCCCCATCGGTTTCGTTCATACAAGCAGTTATTAACCCCGCGCTTATCATTACTGGTAAGTGGGAAATCCAAGCAACTGCGCTGTCGTGGTCTTCTGGCGTGCAAAAATAGATTTGGCAACCCAGACTTCGCGCAATTTCCTCCACCGTTTTAACCGCCTCTGTAGGCGTTGTTTCCACTGGGGTAAGCACATAAGGTCTGCCCACAAATAAATTCGATATAGCCGCATCTAAACCGCTTTCTGCGGTTCCCGCCATCGGATGTCCGCCGACAAAATTAGGCCAAATCTCGCTAACTTCTGGAACGATTGGCGTTTTTACAGACCCCACATCGGTCAAAATCGCCTCAGCCGAAAGATGGGGAATTAATTCCTTGACTATTGGAACAATTAATGATATTGGAGAACAAATAAAGATAACATCAGCTGTTGCCAAAAAGCTGAGATTGGTGCTGGCATCATCTACTATGCCGCGAGCGATCGCCGCCCTACAAGTTTCTTCTTTGCGACTGACTCCCAGTATTCGATAACCTTTTGGGCGCAAATCTAACGCCAGCGAACCACCAATCAATCCCAATCCAACAATGCCAATCTTCATAGGTAATGGGTAATAGGTAATGGGTAATAGGTAATGGGTAATGAAACGATTTTGGATTGAATTCACTATACAATTAGCAATTAGCAATTAGCAATTCCCAATTACCCATTACCAATTACCAATTTACAGATAATATCTGACCGTCGTAACAACGCGGCTTTTCTTCGATCTCAAAGCAGCTTTTAAGAAAATTGTAGTTTGGTTGTGGAGAAGATTTTCCCACCAATTCCGCGTCACAAAAGCCGGGATAATGATAGTCGATAAAACCCCCGGATGTTGCGCTTCAAACTTGCCGATAAAATCCACAATCGGAGAAACGACAGAACGATAAGGTGAATCCAAAATTACCAAAGGAATATCGGGTTCTAATTCTTGCCATCGTTGTTGCAGTTTTTCTCGGTCAGTTGAACCGATATCGACGTGAACGGCTACAATTTCATCGGCAATACTGCGAGCATAATCAAGTGCTTCTACCGTTCCTCGGTTTAAATTGCCAACTACAACGACTGCTGGGTGGTTAGCTACTTCCGATTTAGGTCTGGGAATGTAACTCCTCGCCGGTATTTCACTAATACTGAGACGTTGTGCCACATATTGATAGTGACGGCGAATCGCTACAAATAAACCGACTACTAAAGGAATCGCTAAGATAACTAACCAAGCACCCAAGAAAAACTTGGTTGATATGATGACAGCGAGAACGACGCTTGTTGCGAGCGATCCCACTCCATTCATCGCAGCAGAAGCACGCCACCCGGCAGTTTTTTCCTTAAACCAGTGGCGTATCATCCCTGCTTGGGACAGGGTAAATGAAGTAAATACCCCCACCGCATAAAGCGGAATCACGGCGCTAACTTCTCCTTTAAAGATTACCAACAAAACCGCCGCACAGAAGCTGAGAACCATAATACCATTTTCGTAGACCAAGCGATCGCCCAACAATGCTAATTGTCGAGGTAAAAATCCATCGCGGGCTAAAAAGTAACAAAGTCTGGGAAAA
Source organism: Microseira wollei NIES-4236 (assembly GCF_020521235.1). GTDB lineage: Bacteria > Cyanobacteriota > Cyanobacteriia > Cyanobacteriales > Aerosakkonemataceae > Microseira > Microseira wollei. The sequence continues at coordinate 29,896 of NZ_BLAY01000070.1, forward strand.
TCGGCAAAACTGGTATTGGCTGCTAACAGTAAAATTAACAGCGTCGCGACTTGCAGAAAGTAGTAAGCCCAACTGTTATTGCCAAAAATTTGGCGTCCTAACAGGGAAACTACAGTTTGTCCTGCTGCGGGAACAATATGATAGGCATTAGCTAAAAACGTAATGCCAACAAACATAATTCCTAGAATTTCCCCCAGAAATAGCAAGGTAAGGCGAGCGTTTTTCCATTCAGGCGATTTAAACGCCAAAACCCCATCCGAAATCGCTTCTACGCCGGTAAGCGCCGTACACCCCGCAGCAAAAGCCCGCAAAATGAAAAATAAACCCAGCGGTTCTTTGATGGGAACATCGGGATAAATAGGAGGGACGTACCCGGTAAAGATTTTATAGAAACCAATCCCAATCATGACAAAAACACCAGCGATAAACCCATAGGTTGGCATCATAAAAATTTGGCCTGATTCGCGGACTCCCCGCAAATTTACAACCATGATTAAAAGCGTAAAAACTAAGCAAAGCTCAATTGTGTAGGGTTGCAATTCCGGTTTTGCTGAAGTCAGCGCCGCAGTTCCGGCAGAAACGCTCACCGTGACGGTTAAGATATAGTCGATCATCAACGAAGCCGCCGCAACTAACCCTGGATAGAGACCGAGGTTTTCGCGGGCGACAATATAAGATCCGCCGCCTTTGGGATAGGCGCGAATTGTCTGGCGATAGGAGAAAATTACGATGGCTAGTAGCAGGATAATAGCGATCGCAATCGGAATCGACCAACCGAGTGCTAAGCTACCAGCAGCCACCAGCACCAGTAAAATCTCCTCGGTCGCGTAAGCTACCGACGAAAGCGCATCCGACGAAAGCACCGCCAGTGCGGCGGCATTAGTCAATCGTTCTTCGGCATGAGCGCTCGTGGGTAACGATTTACCCAGCAAAACTTGTTTAATCTGAGAAAAAAACGACATAGATTAGTCTTGGGTATTGAAGAGTTGTAGCTTTGTTCCGCTTCTGGTTAACAATAGGAAATAGGGACGCAATAGAAACGACTTGTACCATTTCACCCATGCTCGTGCTAAAGTTCTTCGGCAGGTATCGGTTTAAGCGTTCCTGTTCGGAAACTTGAATGCCGCGCTTTGTTTTTCTCTGTTCCGCTTCCCCTACCCAGAGTACCTAATCTTTTTTGCCACAGTACCCAATGCCGATCAACAGCGTCCCTGCATACATCCCATACTTAAAAAGGAAGTAACATATTTATCCTACTGTTTAGTCAGGGTCATCCATGCTATTACTGATACACTATGTCTATAATCGAGGTAATTGAATTTGTTGGCCCGGTCGGGGTTAGTCCCGAGCATCCAGTGAGGATGTTTTCAAGGTAGCCATAATGACAGTCGAAGAATTTTTAAAGCAATACGCGGCGGGGGTCAGAAACTTTGCATCTATCAACCTGAGCGAGGCTAACCTGAGCGGCGTCAATCTGAGCGGCGTCAACCTGAGTGGCGTCAACCTGAGCGTCGCCAACCTGAGTGGTGCCAATCTGAGCGGCGCCAACTTGAGCGGTGCTAAACTCAATGTTGCCAAACTCAGCGGCGCTAACCTGAGTGGCGCTAACCTCAGCGGTGCCATTCTCAACGTGGCGAATCTAGTTCGAGCCGATTTACGCGAAGCCGAACTCATGGGTGCTTCCCTAATCAGAGCGGAACTGATCCGCGCCGATCTGGGCGGCGCTAACCTCAGCGGCGCTAACCTCACAGGAGCCGATCTGGGCGAAGCAACGCTGAGGACTGCTAACCTCAGGGGCGCCAACTTAAGCGAAGCGAATCTCAGAGGTGCTTTGTTGACCGCAGCTAGCTTGCAAGAAGCCAACTTGCACGGGGCGGAACTGAATCGAGCCGATCTGGGCGCAGCCGACCTCAGAGGGACGGAACTCAGACAAGTCAATCTTGGTTTAGCCAATCTCAGCGGTGCTGACTTAAGCGGGTCGAATTTGAGATGGGCGGACTTAAGCGGGGTAAATTTGAGTTGGGCTAACCTGAGCGAAGCGAAATTGAGCGGGGCTAACTTGAGTGGAGCAGACTTGAGCCACGCTAATTTGTTGAATGCTAGTCTGGTTCACGCGGATTTAAGCAGCGCCAATTTAATTAAGGCAGATTGGGCGGGAGCCGATTTAACCTGCGCCACAATCACCGGAGCCAAACTTTATGCGGCTTCGCGTTTCGGTCTGAAGACAGAAGGATTAATCTGCGAGTGGGTGGACTTGAGTCCCGATGGGGATCGCAGCCAAATTTACCGCTTCTCAAAAGGAGAAGCCAAAAAGTTTTTTCTTCAAACTTTACCCACAGTCCGCATTATCGTTGATGGCCCACTCGACCAAGACGCTAACTTAGCCTTAGCTTTCACTTACCATCAACTCGCAGTCGCCTACCCCGTCATCAGTCGTCCACCCAGCATTGAAGTCAGCGATCGCAGAACAACTTTAACCTTTAAAATTGACAACGACGAGCTATTGTTTGCCACGGCTTACCTTGCCATATTTCCGTTTCAAGATGCTGCAATCGCTCAGAAAAATCTCCTCACGTTGTCCCAAGTTAAAGCAGAGGAAGAATCCATTGGCATCCAAGAGCAATATTGGTTAGAAAAAATCGCGATCGCTCTAGAACAAGTAGTTAAAATTTTAGAAAAAGTTAAAACAGAGGAAGGTTTAACTAAGGCCAGAAAAGAAAATTTTTTTCAAACTCCGACGCAGATTATTTTAACAAATTCTAGCGAGCAAGCTTTAAATATCTACGCTCATCCTAGCTTTGGCAAACGTTTGAGCGGTTCAGTGGCATTGATTGCTTACCCCCAAGAAAACGCCATCAAACCACAAAAAAACCCCCGGCTGACAACGCCTGGATTGTTGAATTTCCTCAGCAGCTTTCATTGAAAAAAATTAAAAAGTTTAACCAGGGGGTAGACAAGTTAAAAAAATGTTATGATAGAGTGATAGGATTTAAAATCAGAAACACAGACAATCTTTAACTATCTATCTGCTGACAAGGTAGCCCGAATGGAAGTAGAAGAACTGCTAAACCAATACGCAGCAGGAGAAAGAAACTTTGCTGGTATCAATCTAAGCGAAGCTAAACTAAGTGGCGTCAACTTGAGCGGCGCCAATTTGAGCGGCGCCAATTTGAGCGTAGCAAACTTAAGCGGCGCCAACTTAAGCGGCGCTAACTTAAGTGATGCCAAACTCAACGTCGCCAGACTGAGCGGAGCAAACTTGAGCGGAGCCAACTTAAAGAGAACAATTCTCAACGTAGCCAACTTAATTCGGGCTGACTTTACCAGCGCCGATATGACGGGCGCTGCACTAATCAGAGCGGAACTGATCCGCGCCGAATTCAGCAAAGCCAACCTCAGCGGTGCAGATCTCAACGGTGCAGATTTCCGAGAAGCAAGGCTAAGACAGGCTAACCTAACTCGAGCTAACCTGAATCAGGCTAACGGCAGGGGCAGCTCCTTCACAGAAGCCGACTTGGAAGGGGCTAACTTGCACGGAGCCGATCTCAACCGAGCAGACCTCAGCGCAGCTAATTTAAGAGATGCAGATCTCAGACAAGCAAATCTGAGCTGCGCCAACTTGAGTGGAGCCAACTTGAGTGGCGCAAATCTGAGATGGGTGGATTTGAGTGGGGGAGTGCTGAGATGGGCAGACTTGAACGAAGCCAAATTGAGCGGTGCCAACTTAATGGGAGCCGACTTAAGCAGCGCCAACTTACAGAATGCCAGTTTGGTTTACGGAGACCTGACGCAAACCAGATTGATCCGGGCAGATATGACCGACGCCGATCTATCGGGAGCGATTATCACCGGGTCTAAAATTTATGGCGTTGCCCGCTTCGGACTGAAAACAGAAGGCATGATCTGCGAGTGGGTGGATTTAAGTGCGAATGGCGATCGCAGCCAAATCCAACGCTTCAACAGCGAAGAAGAAGCCAAAAGGTTTTTTCATCAAACCTTACCCACAGTACAAATTATTATCGACGCACCCTTAGACCAAGAAGCTCACTTTACCTTAGCTGCTACCTACTATCAACTCTCTCAACAATACTCCGTACTTTCCCAACCCCCCAGTATTAAAGTAGGCCGCCGCCGCACTCTCCTCACGTTTGCCATCGACAACGAAATTCAATTATTTGCTACCGCTTTCGTAGCAATTTTACCCTTTGAAGATGCAAGTCAAACCAAAAAAACCATCATCGCTTTAATGCAAATGCTTCAATCCCCTGGAGCGGAAAAATTGGAAATAAAAGAATTTAAAGTGATACAAAGCCTGAGTAAAATTCTCAATCAAACAGTCAGCGAAGTTTTTGAGATTCAGGTGTTAAATACTCAGTTAAGGACGGAAAAAAAGAAGTTTTTCAAAGCGCCGACCCATACAGTTTTAACCAACTCGAATTCGCAAACTTTTAGCCTTTATCATCACCCGGATTTTGGCAAACGTCTGGTTAAAGCATCGAGTTTCAACAGTCCCGATCTAGTCACGTCCATCGAGCCGATGGCATTTACCCTACCGCCCCTGAGTATCCTGATTGATTTTATCAAAAAATTTCCGATGGAAATATAGCAGGTTTGAGGCGAAAAATCAACCCAATTATAGACCCAAGCAACCCGGGCGAATCGATAAAATTAAAATAGATTTGAAGTAAACTAAAAGCGCGAATAAATTGTAGCGCGTTGTCAACGACCCACCCCTATTAGGGGTGGGGCTTCACAGCCGTGAAGCCCACAGTTGACCAGACTAAGTCGGGACTTAGGCACCCGGAGCCAAAAACCGGGTTTCTGCGTCAATCTCGCGACTGGAAACCCAGCATTTTTCGGAGAAAGCGGGTTTTTTTGCCTAAGTCCTGTAAGTATCTCGCGTACTACGTTTAGGGCAAGCGTTCTGTGAACCTACCTTGGGATGCGTAGCCAGTCCCTTGCTCTAGAACCGAACGATTAAACAGATTTATCGGTTAAGTCAGTGTCGTTTGGAGAGTTACCGACCCTAAACGTTGTCGAGGCTAACTTTACCCCGCAAGGGAGTCGGCAGCAATTGCCTTTTCTTTGACGGCAACTCGCAGTTGCCTGTGAACCTTCCACCCCTATTAGGGGTGGGCTGCCAAACGAGGTATTTTGTGAGGGAAAAATCATGAGTGATTGGCGCGATCGCTTCGGGAAAATGATGGGCAAAACTCGCTTTGTCGTTTGTCGCCTGTTTATCCACCTAGCCGGTGACCAAGTAGCGCCCCTGCTGGGCGTCCTGAATCGAGTCGCAAGGCAGGCAATCGACTCGGAAGGCGAATTAGAAGTCTTAGGCGAAGGATTGGTCGAAATCTGCCAAAGCCTATTGCAGTACGATACCTACTGGCAATCAGCCGCAAACGAAGGCGATGTATTGTGGAACGAAGGCGAAGCGGGCGACTATTTCAACGATTTGTTTACCGACTCGGCGCAACGCTACCTAAGCGAACCCGACTTGGGAATACCTGCTGGAGCGAGGGATACATTCTCCTTGCCAGTGACTCGCAACCTAATTGTGATGATAACAGTAGCCTGTGAAGGCGAAGTGCCGCAATTAGAAACGGATTTGGCGAATATCGCCGCACTCAAAGCCGGATTGAAGGCGTTGATTAACTTACACTATCAAAAAACCCTGCGGGCGATTCAAGTTCATTTCTCACCCGCTCAATTGGGAGATGAATTAACCAGCGACCAACTGTTGCAGCATTTCCCGGAATTAATTCCGCTCTAATTGGGAGTTGGCGTCAAATTGAACCCTCGTCGTGCTAAATAATTAACCGATCTGCCATCTGTTGTGAAATTCTCATGATTGCTTACTCATCCCGGATGCGTAAAATCGCAGTAATATTCCTAACGCTGACCTTGTGTTGGACAACGGTTGCTTGTAGCGGTTCTAACTCAACCACACAACAACCCCCGAACCAAAATGTCGCGGTAGCGCCCCAGAGTCGCTCCAACCTGAGTAGCGGCGAGTATGCAGTGCAACAAGCCAGCTACAGCGATGCCAATGGGGAATACACCTTGTTTTTACTCAATACACCAGCGGGTACTCCCCCAACTTATCGCACGAGCAATTTACAGATGGCGCGACTGACACCGGAAGAAGTTTCTGCCGGTAAAAAGAGCTATCTCAAAATTGACAACAATCAAGCGTCTTTGCACTTGACTGAAGACTTCAAAATCGAGTACGTCCGCGCGGTGAGCGAAACCCGAACCGATCCCCAAACCGGACAACCCCAAACGGTGATTGTACGTCAGGAATCTGGTGGCTTTTGGGCACCGTTTGCAGGCGCTGTGGCGGGTAGTGTTATCGGCAATATGTTATTTAGGCCCCAGTACTACGTGCCGCCGGTGTATCAACCCGGTGCGACGGTTATGACTGGCTTTGGCGGATATGGCAGCACTTATGACCAAGCCGTCAACCAGTATCAAACCCGTTACCAAACGCCGCCACCCGCAGTCAGAAATCGTCCCGCCTATCTCCGCACCACAGGTCGGATCAGAAGCTATCCTTCCGGCGACTCGACCGTGCGGACTCCGCGGGTTAATACAAGCGATCGCCCCACAGGTTCCGGTTTCGGTTCCAGTACCCTGCGCTCCTCCGATAAATCCCGTCCCAGCTCCGTTGACCGCAGCCCCAGCTTCGGCAGCGGACGTCCTGCTCGCAGCGGCTTCGGCAGCAGGCGGCGTTAATATCTTCCAGCATCGGACAGGTGCTCCAGGGGCAGGGGGGCAGGGGGGCAGGTGTGCAGGTGTGCAGAGGGGAATTTGAATGTACATTCTCCCCATCTCCCCATCTCCCCATCTCCCCATCTCCCCTGCTCCCCTGCTCCCCTGCTCCCCATCTCCCCTGCTCCCCTCCCTCAGCCAAGAGGCAGGGCTTTTTATTGACTGTGCCAAAATAAAGGACAGTCCAACAATTGCTAAAGTCGTCAGGTGATAGAGGCAGAAGTCCACAACTCACTCCGCGCCTTTCTGCGCGAGGCAGGCGAACCCCACTGGCCCCATCATTTGACGATGGCAAGGCTGGTAGCACGCGCTTTGCGGCTGGGGCGCAGCGCCCTGATGCAGGTGGGAGTTTATGGCGGCTATGCCAGATATCGCCTGAGTTACTTGACACCGGCGCTGATTTGGCCTGGACCTGCGATCTTAGTCGCTGCGGAAGCAGTTCAGCAGCGTCTCGTTAGGGTGGAAATTCCCCAGTTGCGTCAGTGGATACAGACTTCTAAGCCAATTCGCATGGGGGACGCTTTGCCCGATGCCGAGTTTCAGGGACTGTTGCTGGTGACTCCCCAAGTTTGGTTACAAGATCGATTAACAGGGCAAAATCGGTTTGGCACTGGCATTCCCACGATTCTCGATGGCGTTGACGATCTGGAAGATTGGACGCGAAACGCCCTGACTGCTTGCATTCAACCCCAAGACTGGGAACAGTTGATGCTAGCTTGTCCGGATAAAGCAGAGGCGATCCGAGAAGCGCGGGTACAACTAACTAAGGCGGTTTTCCAGCATCCCCCTAACCCCTATGAATGCTGTCTGATTGAAACATCAGAGCAAGATATCATCAGACGCTTGTATGAAAATCTGGGCGAGGAAGCAACTGCCCCCGATGGGGAAAGCAACTGCGCCGAAGAGTGGAAAGAGCGGGCGATTGAACATTTACCCGATGCCTGGAAAATTTTCTGGCAGCGGTTTTCAACTCCAGGACAGCTAATCTGGGCAGAAATTGCTCGCCCTTTGGGTCAGTTTTCCTTATATTGCGGCCCGCTGGAGGTCGCTTGCGCGTTGAGCAAGATTTGGCAGTTGCAGCCAGTAGTGTTAATTGGCGGTGCTTTGGAGTTAGATGCAGAAGCACCGATCTACCGTCAACGGATGGGATTGGCAGATTTAACTTGTCTGAAGTTTGCTCCAGACCGCAACACCGAACTGATTAAACTGTATCTGCCCGATGGGCTACCCATGCCCAACACGCCGCAATTTCAGACAGCGCTGTTGCAAGAATTCCGCAAGTTGCTGTTGGCGATCGCACCCGTTGGGGGACTAACGGTGCTGCTAGTCGGCGATGTACCGCTGAAGGCGATTGTGGCTGCTACCCTGGCGGCTGAGTTTGGTTCGCGGGTGCAAGTGGAAAAAACTTGTTTGGATGACAACGGTATTCTGGTCACCGGGTGGGAATTCTGGCGGCAGCATCAAGGCGTTTTGCCCGCCCCCTTAGCGATCGCGATCGCCACTTTACCCATTCCCTCCCTAGAGAATCCCCTCGTTGCGGGTCGCGTTGCCTATTACAAGCAGCAACGCTTGGATTGGTTTCGCTTATATTTATTGCCAGAAGCTTTAAGCTTTTTGCAGCGCGCCATCGCCCCCGTACGAGAATCTGCTGGTGTCGTTGCCCTGTTTGACACTCGCGCCATCCACCGCAGTTACGGTAATCTTGTACTCGCTGCCCTCAGCCCCTTTGCCCGGATTAACTATTTAGACAAGAGCTTGTTCGGTAGCGATCCGGATAATACTACCTAACTCAAGTTGCTAGTTATTAGCTTTGGCGGCAAAGAAACCCGGTTTCAAGGAATTATCGTGGGTTTGACGCTAAAGAAACCCGGTTTCAAGGAAAAATCCGGCGTTTGACAGCGAGAAATCGACGCAGAAACCGGGTTTCTGACGCTGAAACCGGGTTTCTGACGCTCGGTAATTGGTAATTGGATTCATTGGCAGTAGGGGCACACTTTAACGATCAAAGAAACCGGGTTTCGACCACGATCTCTTTCCTGGCTCAACAATTTTTCACACAAACCCGGTTTCTTTGATCGGAAACCGGGTTTCGACCACGATCTCTTTGCTGGCTCAACAATTTTTCACACAAACAAAGGTGATGGCAGGTCAAACCCGCCCCTACTCTTGACAATTACCGATTACCCTCGTGACCACGGCAGAGCCTAGTAACGCCATTACCAGCGTCCTTGGATGTAACTAGCAACTTACATATACTCCAATGTTGTCGTTTTGTGAAAATCTAGCCACAATTTTGAAGTGAACGCTATCATCAAGCCAAAGTTGAACTTTCACCGCAACGAGTCATGGGCGAATCTAAACGTCGTAAAGAAGCACTGGGAGAAAAATACGGTCAAGAATCTACTATCCTTCCCTGGCTGCCAATCACCAAAAGCCAAGGGGAACGGTTTGCCAAGTTAACTAACCGTGGTACTTGGATCGGCATTATTCTTCTAATTGTTTACTGGGTAACGATCCGATTTATTGGTCCTGCCTTCGGCTGGTGGCAGGTAGATTAAAACCCGCTACAACCGGGCAACCCACTTAACTGAGTCTGGCGCAACTGATGCCAGACATAGTTCTATGGCAGCTGACGCCTTCCCCACATTCCCCCGCCAGACAGAACCCACTCTAGGTTGTTGCGGTCTAAGATCCAAATAGATTTAGGGAAATGTGCGTTTTGCTACTTTGCTGCGTAGGCGAGTCAGTTAAAAAGGTTATAGACCTCTAGGTGACAAGAGTTATGGCGGATCATAACAAATTTTAAAGTGTGGAAATCTTAAAAAAATATAAATAAGGTCTAAAATTAGGTGTGGTGTTTGGAGGAATACCGTGTTTATCAGATTGGCAGAACAACACCGACAATTTGTCCAAGATCTGGTGATGAACCTCCAAGCCCTAGCGATCGTGCTAGAGCGTAGGGGATATCCAGCTTCCTGCTATACCTGCGGGAATCAAATGACAAGCGCCTCTTTTATGGTCAGCTTGGGGGAAAATCATCTGATTCGATTTTTAGTGTCGGACTACGGCATCACCTGGACAGAGATGCGCGACGACCGAGAACTGATGAAGCTAGAGGGTGCTGAGGCGATCTCTCAGTTGCAGGAACTAGCCAATCTGATCAAATACAAAACTGAGCCTAGCAAGCCATATACTGCTATTTGGCAGGGAAAAGCACCTGCAGCGGTATCAGGAGAATAAACTTTAAATAAGATCAACCCACCCTTGACGCCATCGATGGCAACAGCTAAAGATGGGTCAAATCCTGGCTGGCAATAGGGTGTAGGTGCAAGTAAACCAATAGGGGGGTATAGCCGCTAAATTCTGTGTTCGGCGTGCCAAATTTTGCTTGAGGGCTTGTTACCTGCATTCAAAAGATGCGTTCTGGTGACTGCTGGCGATATGCCTGGGGCACGCTCTGGGAACGCATCAGTTGCTGGCTGGGTGAAAATTTATACATGACCCTCGGTTTAACCTACCCCATCTCAGTTTTTATTAAGATCTATTTAGAACATAGCCCAAAACTCAGCGTATTATTATAATTTTTTTCATTTAAAATTATGGCATAAACTCTGAGTAAATTGGGAAAAAGCCCTAGCTCGCTCTTTTTTTGCTCAACTTTGCCAAAAATTTAAGATCGTTCAGTAGTTGTGCGGGACACAGACTGGGAACATTCTAACCTAAGATGTGGTTAGTTTATCGACTGCACTTTGTGGGTGAGCAAAGCGGTCGAATAGTTACAGTAACTTACTGTAGCAATCTTGTCAAGTGCTGGCTGATTGAATGAAGCCATCCTTGGTAAATATGACAAACCAATAGCAACAACAACTGGATTTTACCGTGCAATTTGAGAATAAACGGCTGGTTTATCATGATTGACCCGCATTCGACGACAGCATTAATATCATCACTCCTGGAGTCGTCTCAAGATATGGAATTAGAAAACAGACTTGGTTTGTATCAAGTATTTTTAAAGCTCTACCACCATCATCGCAGCCTTTTGGATGATATTCTGCGGTTAGAAAACGTAGGGAATCCATCTGTTAGGGGTACAGCACCCGCTTACGTGCATGCAGGTATACATCATGGGCGACCCTATCTGATTACCAACTTGCTGGATGGTAAAACCCAGGGACTGTTTCAACCAGAGGGGGTGTGGATCCTAGGTCGCGATCGCCGTGCTAACATACCGATTCTAGAGCAATGCATGTCTCGCGTCCACGCCGCGATTCATTACGTTCCCAACCAAGGATTCTACCTAATTGACCTGGGCAGCACCAACGGTTCGTTTATCAACAGCGAACCCGTATTTGAGCGGCAGTTACTCAAAGATGGCGATCAAATTCGTTTAGGCAGTGTGGCGATTTCCTTTTTTAGCTGTCAAACTACCCAAACGTTAAGAGCGACACCGCCAGAAATCCTGGCTAAAATCCAGGCAATGGCTGCATCTGATGCTAATGTGACTCCACCCCTGCTTGGTGAGAAATCTAAAGACACAGAATCTTTGCCGCCGCTCAATAGCCTCAAAGAAGAACCGCCTTCTGAATCTTCGCTGTCGCAGTTGAGTTCGTCGGTGCAATCAGAAATTTTAGACCGCTTTTTCAGCCAACAGATGCCAGCAGAGCGAAACTAATGGATTCGTGGTAAGCAGAGCGCTTTGCTTCTAAACGTAGGGCATTTGCCCTACGGTTAGAAAGCTTTGAGACTATTCTTCTTCTTCTTCTACTAATAGTTCCTCTTCGTCTTCAGCACCACTTTGAGTCACCGAGTTGGCGGAAATGACGGCTCCCTTCTCTAGTTTTTCGCGAATCTGCTGTTCGATTTGCTTAGCAAAGTCAGGCTTTTCTTCCATTAATTTAATGGTGTTATCCCGCCCTTGGGCAATATTGTCACCGTTGCAGCTATACCAAGCGCCTTTGCGGGTAATCACGCCGGTTTCTTCCGCGATATCGACAATACAACCCATCTTGGAAACGCCTTTGCCAAAGATAATGTCAAATTCGGCGACGCGGAAGGGGGGGGCGACTTTATTCTTGGCTACCTTGACTTTGACGCGGTTGCCAAATTCCTCCGAACCCTTTTTCAGCGTTTGAATCCGACGAATGTCCAGGCGCACCGAAGCGTAGAACTTAAGCGCGTTACCGCCAGTCGTCGTTTCTGGGTTGCCGTAGGTGACGCCGATTTTTTGGCGCAGTTGGTTGAGGAAGATTACCGTACAGCCGGATTTACCAATGTTACCCGTGATTTTACGCAATGCTTGGCTCATCAACCGCGCTTGCAAACCTACGTGAGCATCCCCCATATCGCCTTCAATTTCAGCGCGGGGGACTAGCGCCGCCACCGAGTCAATGACTACGATGTCAACCGCCGCAGAACGCACCAGTTGATCGACAATTTCTAGAGCTGCTTCCCCGTTGTCTGGTTGGGCGACAAACAAATTGTCAATATCTACCCCCAATGCTGCGGCATAGGTGGGGTCGAGGGCGTGTTCCGCATCGACGAATGCTGCGACGCCGCCTGCTTTTTGCATTTCTGCGATCGCGTGCAGCGCCAGAGTTGTTTTCCCCGAACTTTCCGGACCATAAATTTCAATTACCCGCCCTTTGGGTAACCCACCGCCCAACGCTATATCTAAAGTCAGCGCACCGCTGGGAATGGTTTCCACCTTCATGCGCGTGGCGTCTCCCAAGCGCATGATTGACCCTTTGCCAAATTGCTTCTCAATTTGGTTCAGTACCAAGTTCAGGGCTTTTTGCTTGCCAGCAGTATCGTTTGATGCAATAACCATTATCCGCCTCTAGGGTATGAGGTTTAAATATTGTATGTTCTCTTCGTCAGCACTAGAACAGATATACCATTCTAGTTTAGATTTCCAAGTGCGGGAATGTCCGCCCTCGCCTAATCTATATTTGGTTTAGAGTTGCTTTGATGTATCGGAGTTTAGCATCTGACGAGGGTAGCTGGCGCCGTAACATTTCTTAAGTAATTTCCACCTGGTGGATTGCGATCCAGACGCGATCGCCCGTTTAGTCGGAAATCGCCGTTACACCCTTGAAGTTAAAAGTATTATGGATAGATCGCATATCAATCGCCTCGTCGAAAGTGTCCGCTCTGAGCTACTTCCCAGCTTAGGCATCGAAAGCGTCGATCCTCATGACCCGGTGAGAGTCCGCCACCTTCCCGAACCCTGGCGGCTCCTGGGAGCGGGGAACTACGCTGCGGTAGTCTATCACCCTGACTACCCAGACTTTGTAGTAAAAATTTATGCCCCCTCGCGTCCAGGCTTTGAGGAAGAGGTGGAGGTTTATCGCCGCCTGGGTTCCCATCCAGCCTTCTCCGAGTGTCTGTATGCCGAAAACGGCTTCTTAATCCTCAAGCGGCTGTATGGAGTCACCCTCTACGACTGCATCCACCTTGGTAAACGGATACCAAAGCAGGTTATAGAGGACATCGACCAAGCGCTGGATTATGCTCGCAAGCGCGGTCTGTATCCCCATGACATTCACGGTCGCAATGTCATGATGTACGAAGGTAGGGGACTCGTCGTAGATATCTCGGACTTCCTTCAAGAGGAAAAATGCTCAAAGTGGGATGACTTGAAGAAAGCCTACTACTGGTTTTATCGCCCCATATTATCCCCACTGGGGTTGCGGATACCCTACTTTCTCCTGGATGTTGTCCGCAGGAACTATCGCCGCTGGCGTCGCTTTGCTTCACGCCTGAAGCCGTTTTTTACTGGGGAAATTCAGCGCTCGCATTGAGCTGAAACTGTAGAAGCTGCACCGCCGTTGCGACGAGATTAGTATAAAGCTTATCGCAACTTTTTAGTGCAATTACATTAAATTTATGAACGAACAAGATGCCATAAACTTAGCTCAAAACTGGCTGGATGATTGGAATCGTCATGACTTAGACGCAATTTTGTCTCACTACGCTGAAGATATTGAATTTACTTCGCCATTTATAGTTCAGTTAATGAACGATAGTCGCGGAAAAATTCAAGGTAAATCGGCATTGAGAGAATATTTTGCCAAAGGGCTGGCAGCGTATCCGGAACTTAGGTTTGAACTGGAACAAATTCTGGTTGGTGTAGACAGTATTGTTATCTATTACCGCAGCATTAAGAACTTGTTAGCAGCGGAGTGGATGCTAATTAACGAAGAGGGGTTAGTTGTGAGTGTCAGATCGCACTATTCTTTGCGCTTGTAGTAAGGACTTTAGTCCTTGCTACGAACAATGGAGGAAAAATGAATAATCTTAGTTACTAGGAAACAATGGCAGAGTATAACCAATGGATGAATCAAAAACTCTATGCCATTTGTGCAGAAATACCGGAGGAAAAACGCCAAGAAAATTTGGGTGCTTTTTTCAAGTCGATTCACGGAACATTGAATCATATCATGTCCGGTCGATTACCCATAATCATCAGCCGGGACACGGCACGATCAAAGTTATCTGTTTGTCCGAGATATCTCTGATGCCGTGTCCCTACGCAACGACTGGGTGAGGTTTTTTTATTATGGGCAATTCAACGGACATCATATCATTTACTTGATAGCGATTGCGTGTGGATCGGACGCTTCACCAGACAAAGTTTTGCGGGTAATATCATGTCCGGCAAATCACCATGAATAAAAATAGCATACCAGCAATGTGGATGGTAAAACTCGCGTTCTACCAACTTGGATTTTGGTGACGCATATGTTTAATCATCAAACTCATCATCGGGGTCAATTAACTACTCTATTGAGTCAATTGGGTGACAATCCGGGAATTACCGATCTGCCTTGGTTGCCAAGTTTGTCGGATTAAAATTAAGGAGTTTGGCTGAAAACCCCGCATAAATGTAGGGTGATCTCTTCCAGCAGAGTACGGCACCGCAACCACCAACCACTGCGTAAGACCTGCAGTTGTTTTGTACACCCAAATCTGGCACAACACAAGGGGATTGAAAACATTACAAGACTTACACAAATGCTCTATCTCTAGGATGCATATGTTAAATTAGGGAAAAATCTGACCAGATATAGGCATTACAGCCTATTTTATCCTTGGCATTCTAAGACTATCCCCTACTCGTCAAATTAGTTACTTATGAACCGCAATACTCGTCGTCAGTTTTTGCAATTTGCTGGTTCAGCACTGGCAACCATTGGCATCGACCAGTTATTATTCCAACAGCAAGTCCAACGCTACGGTCAAGTGCTTGCCCAAAGTACCCCCCGCAAACTGGCGTTACTGGTTGGTATTAATCAATATCGAACGCAACCTTTGGAAGGATGCCTCAACGACGTAGAATTGCAACGAAATTTACTGATTCATCGCTTTGGATTTAATCCCAAAGATATTCTCGTTTTACCCGATGCACAAGCCACAAGGCAAGGACTTTTAACCGCGTTTGAAGAACATTTAATTAAACAAGCCAAACCGGGAGATGTGGTAGTTTATCACTATTCCGGACATGGTTCGCGCATCTTTGACCCGAACCCGATTGTCGTTGTGCCAGGAAAAGATGGACTAAACGGGACATTTGTGCCGGTGGATGGTGATTTACCAGATGGATATCCCGAAGTCGGAGGGTCTGTGAAAGACATCATGGGGCATACTTTATTTTTGCTCATGTCTGGCCTCAAAACTGAAAATGTCACGGTTGTTTTAGATAGTTGTTTTTCCGGTGGCGCTACTAGAAAAGAGCGGATACGTTCTCGCGATGGTGGTGAGAATGTGTTAGTTTCTGCTGATGAAAAAACTTACCAGCAACAGTGGTTATCCCGGTTAAATATGTCGCCAGATCAATTTGTCAGGGGGTATCGCGCCGGGGTTGCTAAAGGTGTAGTGTTAGCGGCGACTGCGCCTAACCAAGTGGCAAGGGAAATCAATATTAATGGCTTTAAAGCGGGGATATTTAGTTATTTACTGACTCACTATCTTTGGCAGGAAGATAGCAATATTGAGCGCATATTTCCGAAGATTCTGCCAGAAATACCCGAACAATTCGATCAATTACCCCGTTATGAAGTGAAACCGGGGAGTAGGTATCAGCAGCAATCTCCCTATTTTATTGGTTCTCCCAATTCGACAGCACAGGCGGTGGTGACGCGAGTCAGTGGCGATACTGCCCAATTGTGGTTAGGGGGAGTTGATTTGCGAAAGGTGAATGCGGGAACGGTATTTACTGCGGTTAAGGGGACAGGACAGGTGAGAGTTTTGTCTCGCGATGGGATGGTTGCACCGGCAAAGGTTGAGAAAGCGGTAACGGAAGGAACGCCGTTGCGTTTGATGGGGTAGATGGGGAGATTTTGGTGTTTAGAAGTTAAGTAAAGGTGCTGTAATGGGTAAAAAATTGTTTTTTGCTTTGCTCAAAGGCATTTCAGTATCAGGAACGATCGGTGCAGCGTTGCTATCCGAGTCAGTAATATCCACTCCCAAACCCTCAGAAACCGGGTTTCTTCACAGCAGATCTAATGACCAGAAACCCGGTTTCTTACCCGATCAAAACACCATCATCGCCCAAAATAGCAGCAACTCAGAAGCGGATAGACTTTATCAAGAAGGAGTACAACTATTTCAGCAAGGAACAGCAGAATCTCTGCGACAGGCAGTTCCTAAATTTGAACAAGCCGTCATCCTCTATCGTCAAGCGGGTAACAAACGCTTAGAAGCTGTATGTCTCGGTTACATCGGCTATATCTACGACTCACTGGGAGAAAAGCAGCAAGCCCTAGACTACTACAACCAAGCCTTACCCCTAATACGGGCTGTGGGGGATAGAGGGGGGGAAGCCGCAACTCTCAACAATATTGGCGGTGTGTACAACTCTCTGGGAGAAAAGCAGAAAGCCCTAGACTACTACAACCAAGCCTTACCCCTAATACGGGCTGTGGGGGATAGAGAGGGGGAAGCCACAACTCTCAACAATATTGGCTTTGTGTACGACTCTCTGGGAGAAAAGCAGAAAGCCCTAGACTACTACAACCAAGCCTTACCCCTAATACGGGCTGTGGGGGATAGAGGGGGGGAAGCCGCAACTCTCAACAATATTGGCCTTGTGTACGACTCACTGGGAGAAAAGCAGAAAGCCCTCGACTACTACAACCAAGCCTTACCCCTAAGACGGGCTGTGGGGGATAGAGGGGGGGAAGCCGCAACTCTCAACAATATTGGCCTTGTGTACGACTCTCTGGGAGAAAAGCAGAAAGCCCTAGACTACTACAACCAAGCCTTACCCCTAATACGGGCTGTGGGGGATAGAGGGGGGGAAGCCACAACTCTCAACAATATTGGCTTTGTGTACGACTCTCTGGGAGAAAAGCAGAAAGCCCTAGACTACTTCAACCAAGCCTTACCCCTATTACGGGCTGTGGGGGATAGAAGGGGGGAAGCCGTAACTCTCAACAATATTGGCCTTGTGTACAACTCCCTGGGAGAAAAGCAGAAAGCCCTAGACTACTTCAACCAAGCCTTACCCCTAAGACGGGCAGTGGGGGATAGAGGAGGGGAAGCCACAACTCTCAACAATATTGGCCTTGTGTACGACTCCCTGGGAGAAAAGCAGAAAGCCCTAGACTACTTGAACCAAGCCTTACCCCTATTACGGGCAGTGGGGGATAGAGGAGGGGAAGCCGCAACTCTCAACAATATTGGCGGTGTGTACGACGACCTGGGAGAAAAGCAGAAAGCCCTGGACTACTACAACCAAGCCTTACCCCTAAGACGGGCTGTGGGGGATAGAGGGGGGGAAGCCGCAACTCTCAACAATATTGGCCTTGTGTACGACTCACTGGGAGAAAAGCAGAAAGCCCTCGACTACTACAACCAAGCCTTACCCCTAAGACGGGCT
>NZ_BLAY01000071.1 GCF_020521235.1 Microseira wollei NIES-4236
AGTGACAAGGGAAAACACATTGAGTAGCCGTGTGCGGGGAAACTCGCAAGCACGGTTTCGGAGGGGAGGGAGAGGTTAGTAATAACCTCCCTCGACCCTACCCGATGCAAGTGGCGTTTGAGAAACTGCAAGTGAAGAATATGGTGAAGAATCACCATTTAGCTAAGTCTATCAGCGATGCTGCAAGGTCGCAATTTACCGAGTGGTTGGAATATTTGGGCAGGGTTTATGGTCGAGTGGTGGTGGGAGTGCCGCCGCAATATACCAGCCAGAATTGCTCTAGTTGCGGTCAAATGGTGAAGAAGTCGCTGTCTGTTCGTACCCATGTCTGTCAATGTGGCTGCGTACTGGACCGCGACCATAATGCCGCAATCATTATTTTGGATAGGGCGCACCAAACAGACTGGCTATCAATTAACCAGTACCGTGGGACACACGGGAATTAACGCTTCCGGAGAGAAGATCCTCTACCCAAATTTGGCAACAAGTTTGGGCAAGGTCCCTCGGTGAACGAAGAATCCGCCGTCTTTTAAGCGGCGGAGTGTCAAACAAACGATTTACCCATGTCTGAATGTTTAGAACACGAGACATGAGACTAGGTGGCAACCAATCATCCTGACGACGACGATTGAGAAATCTTGGCTTACGGTATCTAGTTTTACGTTGGCGGCGACTTCTGCGTTGTTGTCTTCTGCTGGTCAAGGAATCTCTGATTGCAAAACCACGATGTTCTAGTTCAGCCGCCCAGACAATGTTTTTATCTGATACCAAAGCCAAACCAGTGAACCTCGCACCAGGGTCAATCTTAATCCTTAATGGCTTTGTCCGATCGCATCTAACCTCCTTTAAGTCAGATAACTGTGAATGGGTATTGGCGGAATACTGCTGCGTGTTCAGAAAGTAATTTTCTAGCAACAGCCGGGTGAATTGGATTGCATGGATTGCGAGCGCTATCCAATACAAAAACTGCATTTTTCTTTGACATTCAAAACTCCTATTTCTCGGGTAAATTTCACCGAATAAACCGAAAAATATCTAGCTTTTAAAGAGAATATCTTTACTTGAGGTTATGCTTTTCTACTGTCTAAACTAAAAAGTCCTTCTTTATTTAGACAATCAATGTACCTTTGATATTTTCTGTCCAACCTTAAACCATTTGAGTCTTGGTAAATCCATTCGAGAAAGTTTTTTGCCTTTTGGCTAGATAAAATTAGTCTGTGCGAGCTTTTTTTCCCTTTATCTTTGGGAAGGCTAGGAACTGGTTCTGGTATTCGTTGGTTAACCTCAGTTAATAAAGAATAGGTTCCAGCTATGTAAACGCTAACTACTGGAACGCCATCTTTTTTGCGAAAATACCTGGTTATGCAACCATCGCCATCAAATAAACCTCGAATAAAATGACTATTTAGATGAGATGGAATATTTTGGGGATAAAAGGCTGAATTACTTTTTTCAACGTCAAATCCCTTTTCTGTTAAGCTTTTGTGAAGTCTTTTGCTCGCTGCAATAGTGTACACATCGTTTGGCTTTTTATAAATTTTGTGTTCTGAACCCAATAAATCTCTCCATAGTTCTACCAAGGCTAGTTCTTTGTTGGTAAACCCTACCTGATAATCTCGTGAAGTTAAATGTCCATCTGTTCCCTAAAGCATAAGCTTTTTCCGTGTCAATAACATTGAAAAAATCAAAATTATGCGTTTGGTTGCGACCAATTACTTCCTTTCTTTTTACTTCTCCCTTGCCAAGCTTTTTCTTTGGCAATTTGAGATACTCAATTTGATTTTTAATCGGCTGGCAGGTAAATTTACCTGCCAATAGATCTTCTCATTCATAAATATTTAATGAACTAGAATTTGCTGGGAGCAAAGCAATATCTTTTTCTGACCAAACTTTTGGCATATTCTTAAAATTGAAACGTCATTGTTGTTGTAAGCTATACTAGCTTTCTTCTGCTGATTAGCCGTACTATGAGCCAAAGTTATCTAAGCTTGTTATGTCAGCCACACTGCCTAAACCCAACTC
Organism: Microseira wollei NIES-4236; assembly: GCF_020521235.1. Classification (GTDB taxonomy): domain Bacteria; phylum Cyanobacteriota; class Cyanobacteriia; order Cyanobacteriales; family Aerosakkonemataceae; genus Microseira; species Microseira wollei. Next base: position 2,023 of record NZ_BLAY01000071.1, read on the forward strand.
GGACGTTTAATGACTGGCAGCAGAGCAAAGAACTGTTGAAGCATTCTTTGGTGCTATGACCTAGATAACGTAGTCAATTAAGACTTAGACGGGTCAACTATGGACTTGTTTTCAAGCCCCCACTAGAATCTTTGATTTAGTGATGGGTCGTTGACCAGGCTTGTACATTATTCAAAAGTATCCTCAAAACTTTCTTTTTGTGGTCCATCGAGTTTAATTTCAGAAACGTTTTCGCAACGCAGCATTCTCAGTCTTAGGGGGATATTATTGCCTGCCCCTAACTGGTTATTTAACTTTCGAGGGGGTTTGGGGGAGCTATAATTCCCACGTCCTACCCGATAGGGAGGCGTGGGAATTATAGCTCCCCCAAGCTGATTTTATAAAGGTCTTTCCCGGTAAAATCAGCAGCAAATATAGGGTTATAGTCGAGTATTTTTATGTTATAATTAACTCAAGTTGCTAGTTATCTCTCTCACAGCGGCTCATGGCTAATGGCTAATGGCGAGATTGGTAAAAATCCAAGATTAGCAATTAGCAATTAGCACTTAGCAACGCCAAAGTTTATAACTAGCAACTTGCGTTAATTAGTAGTATGACTCTCATCATGAACTACTGCTACCGAATTTATCCCGACGCCATCCAAGAGCAGACAATGCTTCATTGGTTGGAAATATCGCGCAAGGTATATAACTACGCTTGGCGGGAAATCAAGGATTGGGTCAATTCGCGTAAGTGTAGTTTGGACTATTGTTCGCTGGAGCGAGAATATATCGTTCCTGCTGATAAACCGTTCCCCACTTACTACATCCAGCAGAATGCACTTCCCAAAGCGAAGGAAGAAAGAATTCCCCCAATTGGGTGAAGCACCTTCTCAGGTTCTGCAGACCACGATTCGTCGGTTGCATGATGCTTGGAACTACTTCCAAGAGAGAGGATTTGGCTTTCCACGCTTCTTGAAGTTTGGACAAATGAAGTCCATGTTCCTCAATTCAAGACTAATCCGATTACAGGGTGGCAAATTAGTCTGCCCAAAGTCGGGAAAATACCCATCAATTTGCATCGACCTATCCCAGAAGGGTTTGCGATCAAACAGGCACGGGTATTGAGGAAAGCGGATAGATGGGAAGTGGTTATCACCATAGAGTCTGACGTATCGATACCAGATGCCCAACCTCATCGAGATGCACGCTCGTATCGATATGGGATGGGAAAAGTTTTTGACAACCTCTGATAGAGAGTTGATTGCTAGACCTCGATTCCTGACCGAGTTGTACCGCCAGCTGAAATTGCTGGTGTGACTCGTTTCCTCAAAAACGGAGGCAATTGTGCCAACAAAGTGTGGAGGAATCAAGGAACTAGCCTCTCGTATCGGCTAGAACGAACCTGGAAAACTTGATAACCATGAGGGTGTAAATCCCTCCCCATAGGTGCAGTGGTGACAGCATCACCCCCATAAATGAGAGTAGCGACCTCAATTGTGAAACAAAGTGAAAAGGAGGTAACTGGTAGCCTAAACCGGAATCCCTTCTAGCAAAGAGCCTATGAGTAACGAAAGTGAAGATGTGACTGAACTACCGTTATCAGCAACCAGTGTAAAGGCTGACACACTGGAGCCAAAAGGCAAAGGATAGGGAGTTGGCGTTTCAGCAAGCGACTAATAAGCACTTGCCAAAAACCCGGTAGAGAGCATCACTCTAAAGGTTCAAACAATGGTTATCACGAACGAAGTAACCTCTATGTTTCTCTCAGGAAAGGTCGATACCTGAGTAGGTGCTAACCAGATGAAATACAGAGAAAGGATTGAATCAGAAGCCAACGCCCTCTTGTAATGAGGGGGATACGCTAACAGATTCACGCAGATTTGGAAGATATAGGCACAAATAGCAATTGATATGTCTAATACAGAGTCAAATAAGACGACTGTGGAATGGAAAGACATCCCTTGGCGAAAAATTGAAAGGGTGGTCTTCAAGTTGCAAAAGCGCATAGATCAAGCATCTCAACGTGGAGACGTTCGAGCAGTCCGCAGGCTGCAAAAAACCTTGATCAAGTCTTGGTCAGCTAAGGTCTTAGCCGTGGAACGGGTAACTCAGGATAATCAGGGCAAGAAAACTGCCGGAGTTGACGGGATGAAAAGTCTTACCCCAAAACAAAGGATAGAACTTGTAAACCAACTGAGGTTAAACCGAAAGGCTAAACCAACGAGAAGGGTATGGATACCCAAACCTGGAACAGAGGAAAAGCGCCCATTAGGGATACCTACAATGTACGACAGGGCAACCCAAGCCCTGGCAAAAGCTGCCTGAGAGTTGGAATGGGAAGCTAAATTCGAGCCAAATTCCTTCGGATTTCGACCAGGACGCTCATGCCATGACGCGGTTGAGCAGATATTCCAAACAATTAAGCAGAAAGCCAAATATGTGCTGGACGCTGATATTGCCAAATGCTTTGACCAAATTGACCATGAGGCACTACTAAGAAAACTAAATACATTTCCCACCCTACGCCGACAAATCAAGGCATGGTTAAAAGCGGGAGTGATTGACTCGAGCGAATACACCAATCGCCACAAAAGCCGAACAGTTGACCCAACACTTAAAGCGACACCGCAAGGTGGGGTGATTTCCCCCCTTCTTGCTAATATCGCCCTTCACGGTATGGAAACAGCGCTATTAGGAGCATTCCCCAAAAGAAACGCACCTAATATTATCAGATACCCAGAGGATTTCGTTGTCCTGCATGAAAACCTTACCGTCGTTCAAGAATGTCAACAAATAGTAGCCGAATCGTTGAAATGCATGGGTCTGGAATTGCAGCCCAGTCAAACACGAATCTCACATACCAAGTATGAAGGAAACGTGGGTTTTGATTTCCTCGGATTCAATATCCGACAACATCCAGTCGGTAAATATCAGACTGGGAAAGTAACAGGAAAACCACTAGGGTTCAAAACCATCATCACCCCAAGTAAAGAGAAGCTAAAAGCTCACACCGATGACATAGGAACCATCATTAGGCCAAATAAATCAGCCTCACAAGCTGAACTAATTGCAAAAATCAACCCAATAATCAGGGGATGGTCAAATTACTATTCCTCAGTTGTGAGTCAGGCATCCTACTCAAAAGCGGATCCCATAACTTATGATCAACTCAGAACTTGGGCAGACCACCGTCATCCCGATAAATCAAAAACATGGGTATCTAAAAGATACTGGCACAAAATAGGGACGAAAAGTTGGGGATTTGCAACAAGAAATGAAGCAGGGATGCAACTCCTTCGCCATGCAGATCCCCCCATAAAGAGGCAGGTTCAAATACGGGAACGCAGCCCATACGACGGGGACTGGGTTTACTGGAGCAATAGACGAGGAAATTATCCCGGTACTCCAAAAGCAGTAGCCGCCCTGATAAAATCTCAAAATGGCAAATGCTCTCACTGCGGACAGTACTTTGCATCAGATTCTCTCATTGAAGTACATCATAAGGATAAGAATCGAGCTTTCAATAAGAAAGAGAATCTGACATTAGTACATAGACACTGCCACGATATCATCCACGGTGCAGCGAATGAAGTGTTAGAAGAAAGATGGCTTGATGAACACCCTTTCTAACCCCCTGGGCCCAACAAGGGTAAGATGTATGTGTGACAAACACCAAGTCTTTGAGGAGCCGTGTGATTCGAAAGATTCACGCACGGTTTTGAAGACCAGTGCAGATGGTGACACCTGTACTGAGTTCAACCAACGCAACTATGCCAGAACGAAAAGGGGTTCTAAGAATCGCGAGAAGGCTCTCTTCAAGGTTGCCAGATTCCACAATCACATCGCTAGTGTTCGGAAAGATTGGCAGTTCAAACTGGCTAACCATCTGTGTACCAAAGAAGGCATAGGGATGGTTTTTGTTGAGGATTTGAATCTTCAGGCCATGTCTGGAGGAATGTTGAGAAAACATACTCTGGATGCTGCTTTCGGTCAGTTCCTCAACAAGCTTGCATGGGTGGCAAAGAAACATCAATTCTACTTTGCCCGTGTCAACCCGGATGGAACGTCTCAAACCTGCCCTAAATGTGGAACACATACGGGTAAAAAAGACCTTTCTGAACGAATCCATAAGTGCGATGTTTGTGGGTATGAAACAGATAGAGATCGTGCAGCATCAGAAGTAATCAGATTGCGTGGTCTGGATAACTTGAGTACCCAGGGACTCTGCGGAATAGAAAACGCCTATGCAGTCGGTCTGCCGGGGGTGGAGGAAACTCCATCTAGGTCAGAGGCGCCACCTCGTAAGAGAAAAACTAGGAATGCCAAATCGTGAGGTTTGGAAGCCTACACTTACCCGTCAGGGAAGTGTAGGAGGATGTCACCCAACCAATACACTCCCGCTCTGCGCCATCTTTTGAATAATGGCAAGCCATAATTTTGATTGGTTGCCCAATTTTTGATAAATTGCCTTCTGAGTCAGCAATTGTATCAATCAAATTCTCGTGAAATGAGCGATCATAATTTGGAATGTCAGCAACCTTCGATGACTTTTTCCTGCGACAGGTTTTGCACTGTTGTACGTGTATTATTTCCAGATTTTATTGTTCAGGTTAATCAAAATTTCAGTCACATAACATTAATTTTTGCTATGGCGGTAGCGAACCGCCGATTACGCTATTTAGTCCAAGGATTCAATTCCATTTGGCAGTTTAAAACCAGGCGGCATAACCCACAAATGATAAGCATTCATATCATTTACAAGCTCTGACATTGGTGGATAAACTTCAACTGATCCCTCGCTTCCCACTAACTCATTTTTAATCTGCTGCCAAGTTGCCCATTGGTCATTAATTCGCTTCCCATTGTGTTGTGTACCCATTAAATGGTTAACAATTACCCACTCGGTTTGGCGAGCAAAAAACATTACACGAAATTGGTTGTTATAGCAGAAACTCTGGCAATTTGGTACTGTTCCCTGAGCGCTAACCAGTTTCTTTTTAGCTTCGATTTCTGATGGCGGAACCCAAATCCATTCATTGGTTTTGGAAAATCCTTTGTTAAATGCTTTCATTGCTAACCTCAAACAAGCTTGTCCAGCACTCAAACCAGATTCCCAGTCAAGTTCGGATTGAATAATCAGGTTTTTAATGCGATTTATTTCGCTTTCAAATTGTGACTGTTCTTCAAAATGGTCTAGGTCTTTAAAGAAAAGCGCTCCATCGCATATCGCATCTAGACCTAGCTCCTGATACCCAAATCCAAGTAGCCAATCACCCACTTGTTCTGTGAGGTCTTCAATAACGACAAAATTATCGCTATTACCGCAGTACCAGAATCCGTCAGCCAACAATTTTTCAGCAACAAATTTTGCTTTCCCGAAGAGCCAGCACGGAAAGTCAATATTGCCCATAAACCAACCTCATCAGAAATAAATGTTCTTGACTCCCACCAGAAAGTCAAATTCAAAAAGCGTTAGCATTAGTTATTTTTGTGAAATGCCTCATTTAATTTTTGTTCAAGAGCAGTAACAGGTATAGCGATTTGCTGTGAGGGTAACTGAGCTTCACGCGCAGCGGAAGGAAGGCATATCCCTGTAACTCATTGGGATTCATGAATATTTGGTGGGAGCGACCCACCATAGACGCTAGTAACCTTTTGTAATTAACCTTCATCAGCAAATAGTTCTGGACTACGCCTGTAGTCCTCATGGGTATAGTCTTCTAAGCGCCTTAACCCGTTAAAAGAGGAGTAATACCCTTTGTATTGTTGCCTTTCGTTGTATTGATCTTCACGGCATTTAGCTAGCACATAGAAGTTCTTTACTGCCTTCTACCACATACATCCATCGCAATTGGGCTTTCTTGCCAGATGTTTCTTTTCCTTTTTGCCAGCAATGCCAGCAAACATTTCGATCGCTTGGCATAGGATCTCTGTTAAAACTCACTTTGTATCTCCATAGATGAATGTTCTTGACTCCCACGAGGAAGTCAAAGCCAAAAAGCTAAGCCATGTTTTTCAAGAATCGCCTGAAAATGCAGAGTTAATTTTTTCTTCAAGAGCAGTAGCAATTATAGCGTTCGCGCAGCGTCAGGGAGGCGCATCGCCTGTAAAGTTACTGCTTCATCGGTTCTTTCTACCAGTGAACATAACTGATTGTTGTTAGAAACATCAAACAGTTCTTCAGCTATTATTCTAGCTTGAGGATTGTTTTGTTTAACAGCAGACCAAATAATTGACGCGAAGCCCCAACTATTGATGACTGCCCGGTCGTCTGACGAAGTTTTAACGAGAGCAACTTCAGTTAAATGATGAAATTATTCAAAGTTCATCAAGGTAATTTGCCTCGTAGATAATTTAGCTGTTATAAGTTGAGTTTTAGTTGATAGTTTTGGTTAGTATTTTACCTGGGTTACTCCAAGTAAAACCGTGGGCAGGAAAGGTTTTATTTCCGTTGCAATCGCCTGAAATGTTCGTTAAATCAAAGCTTCAATCAACCTCTAAAAACTTAGTCATTGGTTGGGATTTACTGGTTTCAAGATAGCTAGCAGATTTAGCGCCGCTGGTAACTGCCCAGGATTTCAGTTTTTCGATTTGATGAGTAGCCAAACGAGCCAACGGAACACAGTCAGCGATCGCATCCAACAAATCCCCATTTGTAAATTCCTCATTCCGACTAAATGCTTGTTGCATAGCCTCATAAATGACTTGCTCAATCTCAGCACCAGAGAAATCTTTGGAGTGGCTGGCTAATAGTTCAAAATAAAACTCGTTATTTTTGACTCGCTCAGGGCGAAGGCGGCTCTTGTGAACTTGAAAGATTTGCTCGCGCTCTAGCTGGTTGGGCAGGTCGCAGAAAAATAATTCATCCAGTCTGCCTTTCCGAATTAGTTCAGCGGGCAAAATTTCAGTGTTGTTAGCAGTAGCAATAACAAAGACGGGGGCGGTTTTCTCTTGCATCCAAGTTAGCAGCGTACCGAACACGCGCCTGGATGTGCCGGAGTCACCGTCAGCGCCGCTGGTGATATTGCCAAACGCTTTGTCAATTTCATCTAGCATCAAACAGCACGGAGAAACAGCTTCAGCCAACTTAATGACGAGCCTTACTCGACTCTCACTTTCCCCGACAATACCGCCGAACAACCGACCGACATCCAACCACAGTAACGGTAACTTCCTCTCATGCTGCAATAGTACGGGCTGATAGTGATTTACCCGTGCCTTGAATCCCCGCCAGCAGCACGCCTTTGGGTGCTGGTAAGCCATAGGCGCGGGCTGCGTCGGTGAAACTGTGCTGACGAACTCTAACCCATTGCTTGAGATTTTCCAGTCCACCCACAGAATCTCAGCCGGATTGAACTGGGATAAATTCGAGAATGCCAGTTTCGCGGATGGTTTGACGCTTTTCATCGATGAGTTCTGCGATCGCGGTTTCATCCACTTTCCCCGCCTTGGCTAAAGACTTTGCCAGCACCAGGCTAATCCGGCAGCGAGTCAATCCCTGGCAAGCTTTGAGTAGTTGTTCGCGATTTAAGGGCGATACCTTTAATTTTTTGCCAACCAAGCGATCGACCAGTTCTGATATCTCATCGATGGTTGGCAGCGACAAATCTACAACCGTCGTTTCTTCCTTGAGTTCAGTAGGGTTACGCAATTGGTCTGACAGGATGACTAATGTGCGGCGATCGCGTGCCATCTCCCTTGCCACATTCTTAATCTCACCTAAAAAATGTCGCCAGGATGCCCACACCTGACCGAGGTAGGAGTGGGTCCCAATTGCGACTAACTAATAAACTGAGCAATAGGGAATACTTGGTTTTTGATCTATAATCATGATAGGAGTTTTTTGAGGTTATGGAACAAGTATTGACGCTAGTTGTAAGACTTGATGTATCCCAAAAACAGCAAGAGTTGTTGGCGGATACAGCTAAGAATTTTGCGTCAGCTTGTACTTGGAGCAATGAAACAGTTAATCCAAACCTAACTAACAGAAACTCAATTCAGGCGGTTTGTTATCACGAGGTTAAAGAAAAGTTCAGACTGACTGCTAACCACGTTGTCAGAGCTGGCGCTAGGGTAGCTGCCAACAGGCTAACCGCAAAACAGAAGGGTAGTTGCGTTAAAGGTTTTAAGCCAACCAGTTTTGATTGTGACGCTAGAACATTCCGGTTTATTGAAAAGACTTGGAGTGTTAGCGTTAGCACAACAAGTAAACGGGTAACTCTTCCAATAATCGCCAGTAACTATCATCGTGGTAAACTAACCGATCAAAACCCGACTTCCGCTCAAGTCTGTCTACACAAAGACGGTAATTGGTATGTCCACATTCAACTAAAATCAGAACCACCAAAACCAGGAAAATCCGACAATGTAATTGGTGTTGATTTTGGGAGAAGAGATATCGCCGTTACCAGTACAGGTAAGTCATGGTCTGGTAAAAATATTCAGGAGGTAAGAGACAAATACAGCCGTACTAGAACTTCTTTACAGAAAAAAGCTTCCCAAGGCACAAGGACTACACGGCGTAGATGCCGTCAAATCCTGCAACGGCTATCGGGGAGAGAAAGAAGGTATCAAGCGTGGCGCAATCATAACATCAGCTCATCTATCATTTTAGAGGCTAAAGAGTCTCAATTCTTTTTAGCTATTGAAGATTTAACTGGAATTAGAGAAAGAACCAATTCAAAACCCAGAAACAAGACCGAAAGAAGAAGGTCTAACAGTTGGGCTTTCTACCAATTAAGAATGTTTCTTGAGTAGGGCATCAAGGAAGGTGTGAAAGTTGTAACCGTTCCTCCTGCTTATACGAGTCAAACTTGCCATTGTTGTTTGCATATCGGAATCAGAACCCAGAAGCGTTTTAAGTGTGGCAACAAGGCTTGTGGGTGGATTGGGGATGCAGATGAGAATGGCTCTAAAATGATTGCTTTATTGGGGTTGAGTGTAAACCAACCTGGAGGCTCAAAATTACTGTCTTGCAACATTAATTTTAGGGCTACTGAAAGCCTACACTCACCCTCGAGGGGAGTGTAGGTAGTTTACGAACCAACGGCAACTGTCCTGCTCTTATCTGCCCGTTGCTACCGGGGGATATCAGAGTTGCCAAATCTTTCATTACAAAAATTGCCGGTTGGTCTGCGGGTGCTTTAGCAATACGAGCTAAAGCGTTCATTGGATTTCCCTTATCCGTGCCATCCTTGTCCGACCAACCTCTAGAGAAACAAAAAAAGTAAATTTGTATTTTTCGATCTTTAGCAATATCAAGAAGCATTTCTTCGGCTACTTCCTCTTCTGCTGCCACTAAATAAAGCAATGGAAATCTTGCCGATAACATCAATAATAATTCATTCTTTAAAATCCTCATTTTTTCCGGCTTATCCCTATCAACATCAACTTCTAAAGCTGAAGTATATTTTTGTTTTGTTTGGAGGTGACTAATAGTTTCATTGGCTTCTTTGAGTTGACTACGTAATTGCCCCAATTGAGATTCAAGCACTTGTTTTTCCCCAATCTGTGCTGGCAAATATTGAATTTGTTGGTGCCTCGTCTCAATCTCTCTTTCACGAGCTTCAAGTTGTCCTTTGAGTCGGGAAATTTCACCAGTACGTTCACGCTCTCTACTTTCCAAATCGGCAACTTCAGTCAACCGTTTTTGGGCCTCCGATAACTTACCCACCAAATCATTACGTTCTTGATACAAATTATCTAGCTGTTGCCGGAAATTATCTGAATCAGCTAATTGCTGCTTGTTGAGATTCATGTACGCTTCGCGCAGTTCATTGCGCTGGCGTTCCTATTCTGCCTTATAGAAATTTAGCTCAATCAGGAGTTGAGGAAAATCCTTGAGTTGGTTCTGCAATACGTCATTTTCAGAAGCTAATTGCTTCATGCGATCGCCGCTGATACTGGTATCTGCTTTTTGGTAGGCAAGGCGATATGTTGCGATCGCCATTTGTTTTGCTACCGTTAGATATTCTTCTGGAATATCCTGCTCATCAAGCAATCCATCATCTGTTGCTTCCAGAATTGCTGAAACTAAATCCTTGTCATTCTTGCCCTGCTTTAAACTTAACAGGTTTTCCCCTCGCCATTCCTTGAGCAGATTGCACACTGTATCAGCAGACCCGCCGATACCATAAATATGCTTAAGTGCTGCTTGTACTGAGCGCGTAGCGATACCGACTTTATTTTTCTGAAGCACAGCGCAAGCAATATCTACCATTTCCCGGTTAATGCTGCTGTGCTGTTTATTTGGATCTACGTCAAATCCTGTCAAATCAAGCGTTGCGAACGTTGTTGGTAGTTTTGCCATGATTGTCACCTATAAGGTTTCTAAACGATTAGCGATATGCCAATGGCTAGCTACGCGAACGCATCAAGCAATAAAGCTAGTTGACTTGGAACTAAATTTTCCAAAAATTCCTCAAAGTCAACAACTCTCATCAAGATTTTTTTTGTTTAGTAGCTAAAACAAGGTCATATAGATTGCAGTTCAGCAAAATACACATTTCCAGAGTTTCAGCAGGAGTTAAATGAGGCTGAAACTTTCCTGAAATCCATTCGCGTATAGATTTTGTCGTAACCTGGCGGGGACTATTAATTTCCTCAAATCTTCTGTTAAGAGCTTTAGCAAACCCTTTCTGTGTATATCCTGCTTTTTTGTAAAGGGTGATCGGCGTTACAACATTCTCAGCTAAATCTATGAATTGCTCATCAGTCAAATTCTGTTTCTGATGCCTACTCAAAAACTGAACCCTTTTGGGGCGTTCGCGCTTATTTAATGGTGGACAGAACTTGGCAATAAACTCTGATTCTATTGCTTTCAAACAGTTAAGGTCAGATTCAGCAATTGGTAACCAAAATATTCTGACTTCATTTTCCGATTTTATTTCCTCTAGTTTGCGATCGTTCAACCATCGCTCTTTCAAATTTATGGAAGAACCAATGTACTGAATTTTCTTCGCTGAATCAACCACAAAATACACACAAGGTATTTGCGGTAGCTTTTGTCTTTCCTCCAGCGGCACTGAATCTAAGCACATTGGGTTGACTAAATGCTCGATCATTAGATTACTTTTACTAAGTTGTTGTGTAACGCTAACCTTACAAAAATATACCAGGTTAACCTTACACGGTCAAGACTAAATTATCAGTTTTCTGGCAAATCGCTTTCATGTGGGAAAGCGATCGCAAGTTCAGCAAGAGTGCAACCAAGAATTTCAAGTAAAACAAGGGTTTCTGCTGGAGACAACTTAGGAATTGCCCTGCCGTTTATCCAAGCGTTTACCGCCTGACGCGAAAGTTTCCTGCCTGATGTGAGTTTCCAAGCACTCTCAACTAAATCTGCGAATTGCTCCTGAGTTAAACCCCTACGACTTAGTAAAATCATAAATTTTGACTTTTTCTTCATATCCTTACACTTGACAGTGCAAGGTCAACCTGTCACAAATATAATGAAAGGCTGACCTTACAAGCAATTCCTCCTGATGAAAAAAACAAGACAGGCTTGCACTCCGCCTTCACAAAACATAGAAGCACAAAGGATCTCGATCTCATATGTGGCCTAGAGGCTTAGCACAGAAAATGGAAAACCTGCCACTAAAACGCAGAGTTTCAGTAGAGCGCTGCAACCTCAAGTGGGTGCAAGACTTAGTTGCAGAAAAACACTATCTTCATAAACCAGTAGATCGCCGTGCCATACCATACCATTTGCTTACCCGAATTAATTACGGTTAGAGCATTTCACTAGGTGGAAAAGCGATCGGGTGCCGTCAGCGGGGGCTTTTCACCAGAGAAGATGATGAGATAAAAAGCGATCGCTTAGCGTGCGCTTCGCGCTCTCGCTCCCTTTTCACCGGATGGCAAGTTCTTGTCATCTCCCGCCTGTGGATAGACCCAATGCTTGGGCAGCGTCAGAGTAACGGTCGTGCATCAAATATTGACAGCTGTGCGAAGTCTATAATGCTCTGCCCTTGGCAGCAGGATTGGATTGACCATCACCCACCTGTTTTTCCCGAACTTCCCTATCACATCCGCCTCATCCTTGCCCACGCCGATACAGGTGCAGGACATGAAGGAATTGTGTACAGTGCAGCCAATTTCACTCGATATTAATTCGAGAATTAATTGCTGAAAATCCTTGGTGCAGCGTTGACTAACTGGTTGAGCATCTACGAGTCAAAAGGGACCAGACAACCGAAATAATAAGTAAGATCGTCCGCTCCAAATCTCCACAGATTGAACTGCGGGCAATAGTTAGTTACGACAACCGAGAATTAGCCAAACGAGCCGGATTTGGTTGGGACGGCGATATGCCTCCCTTCCGCTGCGCTCGCGCAGAATTTGGGTAAAGAAAATTCGGGAATGCGATACGCCAAAGTTTCTTCAGTCCTTGACCTTTAGCGTTGAAACGATTGCTTAATTTCATCAAACTACCGAAATTAATTCCGGGTATCCTTCCACGCGCGCTTGCGGCAAGGTAGTGTTTCTGTCGGCTGCGGAAAGCGCTTTTCAGATTGTTACTGCATAAGAGGTCAGAATGCTTGGAGTGAACTACCTACACGCTCCCTGACGGTACAGTGTAGGCTTCCTGCCCAACAAAAAACGTAGTAGTGGATTTCTGGCGTCCTCCCTTACTGTGATTTACTTCTGGGCGACAGGCTTTATCCCCCGTTCCAGAGGTCAAAATTCGTAGTCCTTCATCCCGAAGGTTGATAGCTGCGTTGATATCCCTGTCATGTTTTGTATGGCAATGTTCGCAAGTCCAAGTTCTGACATCAAGCGGCAAGCTGCCAACTTGCTTCAAGCAAACATGACAGGTTTTTGAACTGGGAAAAAATCTATCGACTTCTTGATAAATCTTCCCTGACATTTCTGCCTTATATTTCAACATGGTGCAAAACATCCCCCATCCAACTTGTTGAATGGATTTAGCCAAGCAATGGTTTTGCATCATGCCTTTAACCTTGAGATTTTCTACCACAATCACTTGGTTTTCGTTAACTATCCTACGAGATAGCTTGTGCAGAAAATCCTCACGGCAGTTAGTAATTTTTCTCTGAACTATAGCAACTTTTTTCCTAGCCTTAATGCGGTTTTTAGAACCTTTCTGCTTTCTAGATAGTTGCTGTTGTTTGAGTTTTAAATTCTTTTCATGCTTGTTAAGTATTCTGGGGTTGTCAAACTTAGAACCATCGCTAGTAACAGCAAAATGGTTTAAGCCAAGATCAATACCTATTGCTTTACCACCCCTCTCTTTCCCCCCTATTAGGGGGGATGAAAGGAGGGTATCCTTGCCATCGTCAAACAGAATAGCTGCAAAATATTGCTTATAACAGTTTTTTGAGCTGGTTACATTTTTAATTTTACCCTCAATAGGTCTATGAATGATTGCTGTTACATCTCCTATCTTTGGGAGAGTTAAATAATTACCTGTAACCTTGACATTTTGAGGATACTGGAGCGACTGCTTACCATTTTTTGATTTAAATCTAGGATAGTTAGCCCTTTTTTCAAAGAAGTTATTGAAAGCTACCCCAAGATTCAGACAGACTTGCTGCAAACATTGTGAATAAGTTAGTGACAACCAGTCATGCTCTTTCTTTAACTGTGGAATTAACTTTTTGACTTCGTACCCAGACAATCCTTTGCCTGTTTCCTTGTATGTTTGGTTCATCAAGTTCAAACAATAATTCCATAGCCAGCGACAACTACCAAAAGCTTGCGCTAGCGACTGCCGTTGCTGGGCATCTGGATACAATCTGACTTTGACGACTTTTAACATTTAGATTAAACAGACGTTTGCTATAAATTAGCATAGCATAGAATTTGTTCGTTTCCTCCATGCCCTCTTCTCTCGTGCTGCCGCACATTGGTCAGAGGACTGTCGTCAACTCACCCGCAATTCATCTCACGCTCCCTGAAGCGCCAGACGTGAGGCTTCTTGCGGAATTAGCTAAATTTTGATCTGTCACCTCTCCAAATTCTTCTCAATCTTCTTATCAAATATTTATCAACTCTCTCACCCAACGAGAGAGAGTGTTTTGAAGATTTTTGCCGGAGAGAGGTAGCCCGCCTCCCGCGACCGATCGTAAGCCTTGGGGATTATCTGGCAGCCTCTGACGCCAGCGGACAGCCAAGGTACGAAGATTTCTATCGAAGATTCCAAAACACCTCCACGGGGCGGGAAATGCGATTGGGAGCGATATGCCTCCCTTCCGCGAAGCTCTCGCAAACCAATTAACGGAGGAGGTATACGCCCAGATGGAGGAAGAATTTTTTGAGATGGGCGGGGACTTCCTTGCTTTTGTAGCCAATTTCTCGGGAGAAGAACGCGAATTTAGGGTGAAGTTTTTAGAGGAGTGGGACAGGAGGAATAAACATTGATTTGCCCGCATTCTAAAAGACAAATGGAGCCTATGCAGCTCACCGAAGTCTCGCGTTTAAACAGCATTCTTGTTAAATCCGGATATTGGGAATGTTCCTGTGGCTATGTGAAACCCATTTACCAAAAACAACCGGAATCACAAATACATGGTCTGAGCAAAACCATTAGTTGTTTTTGTTGTCAAGATACAGGTTATCTAAGTCATCAGTTGGTTCAGGAACATTTGCTAGAAGACTACAGCCCTAGCGATCCCCCTGTTCCCTGCGCCCGATGCTCCGCAGGTTTACTTATTAAGCATGGGTGGGATATCGCTACAAAAATTGATTGCGAGAGCTTCGCGGAAGGGAGGCATATCGCATCCATGCCATAGAAATCAAAAAAGTTCAATTCTCTGAACCCGATGAATTAGCATAAAAAGTTAATTCAGCAATTGCCAACCTTGCTTATTCCCAGAAACTATGACCCCCTCTAAATATGGCATTTGCTATCAATGCCATTCTCCCATAAATATTCCTGGACTGGCAGCCTTTAAGTGTTCCCAATCTGGATGGAAAAAAACTAATGACCTTAAAAGTGAATCTCAAAAAATCAAAGTTAACCGCCAAAGAAAAACTCTTAATAGAGTGCCAGTATCTTCTCAGGAAAATAGCCAAACATCCTGATTAAATTAAGTTGTTAATTAATGCTAAGGCAGGCTGGGAAATAATCGCTAACTCTAAGGCCAAAAAGCGTCGTTATATTTTCAAATTGCTATTCAAAGAATAGCATATCAAACCTTGTTATGGTATTTAAGATGGAAGAAATGGTAATTTTTTGTGACTCGAATACAGCAGCGAAGATTTTAGGATGCAGCGATCGCACTCTATTTAGGTACAGGCAGGAAGGAAAACTAATAGAGGGAATTCACTGGGGACGCAATCCCAGCGGCAAGGTACTTTACAATTCGGTTTTACTGAATCAATTAATAAGATGTGGCGGTAAAGTCAATCATCCAGATCATCAAAAGTTCATTCAGAGATATCTGGAATCTCTACCTGAGAATCAACCGATGAAGCGGGGGAAAAAGGCGGCAACAAATCGGGCAATTGTGGTTGGTTAACTAAGCCAGCGTAACTCTCATAAAGAGTTCTTACATCCTGTCCGGTTAGGGATGCGTTCGCGCCAGCGTTGGCAGGCGTATCGCAACAGGATTCATTCCCGCTTCCCAGCCATGCGAAATTAAAGTGTGCCTGGTGGTGTAGGGGCGACGATAATCAATTTCAAGTTCTTCCAGAGCCGGTTTCCAGTATCGACGACAGAAGTTTTTTGAGTCAATTAAATTTCCTTCCATGCTAGTAAATATTAGATCGTCGGGATCGGCATTACTAGCACTTTTTCGGTTCTGAAGCAATTGCTGAAGTCTGGGAGTAAGAAAAACAGTACGGGCTTTATTGTTTTTGGTTGCTTTGCGATTTCCTCTACTAATGCTTTCTCCAATCCAGACGCGATATGCCTCCCTTCCGCGAAGCTCTCGCAATTTAAAGAGCAATGTTTCCACTGCAAAGCTGCGGCTTCGCCTGTTCTTAGGCCAACACCAAACTTAAACTCAACGTAATCAGCGTAATGACTGAGGCGTGGATCTGTACGAAATTTGTTAATAATTTTATTGATTTCTTCTAACGTAAAGGGATCTGGCTTTTGCTGCGGAGGAACTGATACCTTGATTTCTGCCCAGGGGTTTTCCTGTACTAATTTTTTTTTGATACCCCACTGCCAGCAAGCGTTAAGCATTACGATTCGCTCGCCCACGGTAATCGGCTCCAATTTTTCAAGCAACCAATCCCGAAAATTTAGTCCAACAGTTTCGGTAACAGCGATCGCAGACTTGCTTTTAAAGTAAGACTCAAGATGTCCCCGCAGTCCCCGGTACTTTTCCCAAGTCGCTTTTGTGACTTGCCGCTGCTTATAATCAACGAACTTGTCCCATAGGGATAATAGAGCGATCGCCTGTTGCCGTTCCGGTTTGTACTTCATCAAAGTTGGCTCAAAGTTCCCGGAGGCAATATCTAGCTCGATCTTGTCAGGGTTAATCGCTTGCCCTCCCACGACCAATAGAGTCTAAGCCGACCTTTGAATTCTTCGACGGTGACGCCGCCTTTCGGAGTTCTTGCCATGCCTGTATTTTTATCACAGTTTTATCACAGATTTTGTCTGGGATTGTCACTTTCTGTCAGCCCTGATTGAGAATGGGGGGTATGGCAAAAAGACTGTAAAAATGGCGAAACCCCCTATTTCTAGGAGGTTTCGGTAATCGGAGCGACACGATTTGAACGTGCGACCCCCACTACCCCAAAGTGGTGCGCTACCAAGCTGCGCTACGCCCCGATGTTTTTCAATGCGCTTTCCTAGTATAACATGGTTTTTTGCCAAATAACAAGCCTTCAAAAAACTTTGAGCATTTGGGTTGCTTGCAGCAAACCTGGAACTGCTGCTGGCTCCCAACTGCCCTCGCCGCGCCTTCCTGCGTTTAAAATAAAGCGCAAGCTGTAAGCGGTGGGATAGCCTTCTGCTTGCATCCAGAGTAAGTCGCTTTCGGCTTCGCAGGCGATTTTTTCCTCATCCATTAACTCGCTTGCCATATTGCTCATCGTTGTTGCTAACTGTGCCAGTAAGCGGCAAAAGTCGTTTAATTCGGCTTCTGTAAGCTCAATTGCCCAATTATCCCCACCGACTAAACCTTTATATTCTAAGGCGTTGGGGTTCCAACCGATGCGCCAACCGGGGCCTGTTTTAATTAAACGATCCATTGGTGGAATTGGGTAATGGGTAATTGGTAATTGGTAATGGGAAGAAACCGATTACCGATTAGCCATAATCGTTAAAGTCTAAGTCGCTGGGCGTCTCCGGGTTGTGGTAGGGTGGGAATTGATCTGGGATTGGGTGTGGGCGTAAGCTCTTGCGTCTCCCGCCTTAAGGGTGCTTCTGTTTGCTGTGCGGCGTTGGGGTTAAAAATATTGACGAGGGTTTGAATTAAGCCATTACGTTGAGGGCGAGTTAGGCGTTGGATGGCGGCGCGATCTCGTTCTATTGGATTTTCTCGCAAGGTGTCACCTCCCGGATAAACCCCCTCTTCCATCAGTTCGTTTGCGCCCAGATAATCTGCGATCGTCAGTTTCCAATCCAAGCGAAAATTAGGCGGACGCCCTTTGACGAACATGTGATACCGAATCAACCGACTCGCCAGGGTATTATCTGGATCGACTTTCCCGCTTTGTTGGTTGACGTATTGATTTTCTAGCGGCAAGTCGGGCATCTGTTGGTATACTTGCCGCCAGAGATCTTGGGTTCTTAAAGCTTGAGCCATTACCGGATTTTGACTCAATATCCCCACTGGCGTTGATTGCCCCATCCCCGCTGCCAAAACCACAAGACCTGTTACGATAACTGGGAGCGCTGCCAAACTCAGTTTTTTGGTCATAGGTCATAGGTCATGGATGATCGACTGCAATTAGCCATTAGCAATTAGCTAATCACTCTATTCGCCGATAATTTCCGGTTGCGTTAACTCATCGGACATTTCGTAAATCGCTCGCAGTACAGGCTTCATCATCGGATCGTCCCCATTGTCAAAGTCTTCGTACCGGCGGCGTTTGGCACGATTGGCAACTTGCACCGTAATTCGGTAGCGATTGGAAGCTGCTTTAATTAAATCTTCGGCTCTATACATGATTTGAGCCTGGGTTGTCTCGAACTTAGAACGCTTTGGCATAGAACCAGATCTAGATCCTGATGGAATATCCCCATCCCTAGTTTACCAGCAGCTTTTCCCTTGGCGGTTATTCCGGAGCGGCTACACTTAAAATGGCATATTGTATAGGTTCTGCACAGTGTGCCAATATTTAATCTATCTTTACATAAGTGTTATTGCTCATGCGATCGCTGTTTGCACCTACTTTGACACCGTTACGCGGGGCGAATCCCCATCCTCTGAAGATAGTCGTGTTGGGAGATAGTTTAGTTTATGGATTTGGCGACCCTGAAGGTGGCGGATGGGTAGAACGACTGCGGCGCAAGTGGATGTCGCCCTCTAGTCCGGGTCACGTGCTGTACAATCTCGGGGTGCGGGGCGATCGCACCAGTTCTGTATCCCAGCGATTGGAACACGAGTTCCGCCATCGCGGAGAACTGCGAAATCGCGTCCCGGATGCGATTATTCTATCGGTGGGCGTGAATGATTCGCCACGCATGGGACGATGGGATGGACGCAATTGCACGAGCTTTGATGATTTTCAACGGGAAATCGAGGCGTTGCTGTTGCGATCGCGCCTGTTATGTCCGGTTTTATTTGTCGGAATGGTGCCGGTAGATGAAACCAAGATGCCGTTTTTAGATTGTTTCTACTTTAACCGCGCCGACCAATATCGTTACAAGGAAGCGACGCGACAAGCTTGTTTGTCGCTGGGTATTCCTTATTTGGATATTTTCGATTTATGGATGGCGCGGGGTGAAGACTGGGTAACTTCCCGCCTCACCGAAGACGGACTCCACCCGAATACTTTAGGCTATCAGGCATTGTTACACGATGTTCTCTCCTGGGAAGATATGCATCAATTGATCGCCAACAAATCAGCGACAACCTAAACTTTCCCGCGTCGAGACGCCGGTAACCGGATTCACCCCCGTTGCCCGAGCGCACAAAAGTTTTACTTGATAACGATCTACCAGCGCATCGGTAAAATCTGCGCCAGTAATATCCGCATTAAAAAAACTGGTGCGAGTCAACATTGCTTCAGTAAAAATCGCATTCTTCAAATTAGCCTTGTCAAATGTCACTTGATCTGCTAAAGCACCCGTCAAGTTAGCGGCTTCAAGATTTGCTTCGAGTAAAATTCCTTGGGTCAAAATCGCATTGGTTAAATCCGCACCCTGGAAATTTGCCCGTTTCATTTCAGCAGCGGCGAAAACAGCACCTTTCAAGTCGGTATGGGAAAAGTCGCGGTTTTGCAGGTTCGTTTTGGTGTAATTAATTGTATTTGCCTGTGCATAAGCGGGAGTTGCACTCAGCATCACCCAAAAGCAGGCAAGTGCGAGGATTAAAATTAAACTAAACAAGCGCAACCATATTGTTTTGACGGTGGCGCTACTGCGGTTATATTGGGCAATTTGCGGCATTGTTTTCATGTTGATCGATCTATGGATGTGCATAATAGACATCAAGAGGTTAAGACGAAGCGACTGCGAGGTGAAACTATGCTCGCACAACCACCAGTTCCCAAATTATCAATTTCCTGGCCTGTATTGCCAGAAGATTTTATCTTACCGGACGAGCCTGTGGAAAATACCGACCAACCTCCACTTGCTGCGGCGCTGAAACAGCCTTTAACCCGATTTCCCGATTTAATCCAAGATGCACTAATTGTGTCTAATTTTGCTTTGTGTGCCGAGATTGATGGGCGAATTATCTGCAAAGCACCCGACTGGATGTATGTAAAACCTGTCCATCCTTGGCAGTCAAGACAACCGCGTCGCAGTTATACGCCTAACACAGAAGGTGCAATTCCTCAAGTGGTAATGGAATTTCTTTCGGCTACCTATGGGGATGAATACTCGGTGGAGTCGGAAGAAAATGTTGGCAAGTGGTTTTTTTATGAACAGGTAATCAAAGTTCCCCGTTATGTTATTTTCCGACCCACGACGGGGCGGGTTGAGGTTTATGGTCTGGAGTCGGGGCGTTATAGTCGCCAAGTGCCGGATGAACAAGGGCGTTATTGGATTCCCGGATTAGACTTATTTTTGGGAGTATGGGAGGGAACCCACGAAGGTAGAACTGGCTTTTGGTTGCGCTGGTGGGATGCCCAAGGTAATATTTTATTGTTCTCTGAAGAACGAGCCCAACAGGCAGAAGCAATGCTTGAACAGGAAAGACAGCGATCCCAAGCCTTATTAGCTCAACTTTGCGAAATGGGCATCGATCCAAACCAATTATAGAGCAGTCTGGGAAAACCCCGCGTCAAGAGACCGGGGAGTGTCAATTTGATATCTTTTTGCCTGAACGCAATTTATTGGCGATCGCTTCGATTATTTGAGCTTCTTCAGATGTAATTATTCCATCTAATTGGGCAATTTTTTCGCATTGAGCCAAAAGTGGAATTGCAAAATCACCGTCGATTTGAGCGAGCAATGTTTCTAATGGGGGTGGGGAGTTAATATTGGCAGCGATCGCATCTAAAGATGCTGGACTAAGATTCGCTGCTTGTAATTCTGGCAAAATCATATCCCAAGTTTTCCCTGCATTACCCGCCAAGACGACATGAACCAAAATTTGATCCATAATCGTTTCTTGGGTAATAGCTGCTGCTAAATACTTCTGACTTTCTGCTTGAGAAGTTTCCAGGGTAGCTTCCATTATTAAAGGATTGAGCTTCGCTTCATAAAAGCGACAAGCTCCATATCCCAGTGCATAAATCATAGCAGCATTAGAACTTGCACCGATCGCTGCGCCAGCTACCGGAATATTGCCTAAAAAACTCACACCTGCCTCAATGGCTAAACTCCCACTCAGCGATAAACCAAAAATTGTTAATATTTCGTGTTTTCTTTCTGATGATTGCAAATCCTGTGCGTAAGCAGCGGCAATCTGATAAACTAATTCTGCCGATAATGCAGTTGTAGCTGCTAAATCTAGTCCGGCTAGTGCAATAGCTGTTCCAGGTATCAGATTGCTAAATAATCCACTTCCCGCCGCCAGCAAGGCTTTATCTAACATGAGGCGATGAGCAATTTGACGCGGTTGTTCGTCAGGATACTGATGCTGTAATTTTGTGACTTCGGTTTCAGCTTTAACTATATCTACTTTGTCTATGATGCGGATGAGCCAATCTGTGCTTGCATTTGTAGCCGTTTGAATTGTTTTCCCAGTAGCATCAACAATCGGAGTGACTAAATCTGTAGTTGTTTTCACAATTGCCTGACTGGCAACTGAGGCAGTATTAGCGATCGCTCCACCAATTTCTGTAGCCTTTCCCACAACATTTTTACCGGCAACTGAGGTATTGTTTGCGATCGCTCCACCAATTTCTGCCGCTTTTCCCACCACATTTTTACCCGTTTGAAAAGCAGTATCAGCAATCGTTCCACTTACTCCCGTCGCTGTCTGCGCGATCGCGTTACTTGCTTGGGAGGTAGTACTAGCGATCGCTCCTCCTGCACGTTCGACTATCTTGGTAATTGACCCCCACAAAGATGATTGACTATTTGATTGTGCTTTGACAATTGAGTTGGAAGATTCAACCTCTACTGATATTTCACTTACTGGATCCACCTGTGCTTCTAAATCAAATTCTTGTTGCCAATCTGGAAAATCCTCACCTATTTCTCGCCCATATATTTTGACTTTCTTAAAAGATTCAATCCCTAAATTGCTTAATTTATCGCCAATTAGCGGAACGATTATCTGTTGACTGGGAACTGGGGTTGATTCTAGCATCACCTGTAAGCAACCCTGTTTCAAACTCGCTTTGGTTGTAATACTAGGAGAGTTTAACCACTGATTTATTAGGGTAGCGATCGCATTCGCATCGCCTTGCTTTGCCAATTCTTCCAACTCAGGCAGATGCTGCGTTACTACCTCAAATTCCTCATTCCATGCTGGAAAATTTTCCCCGATTTTACGTCCATAAACATTTACCTTCTTAATTGATGCTGGTCCCAAACTGGTTATCCCTTTCCGCATAATTGCGACTAGGGTTTGTTGATTTGGCACTTGCACTGCTTCTAGCATAACGTTCAAACAATCGTTTTTAATAGATGTTTTTACAGTGATGCCTTTGGGTTGCAACTGGCGGTTAATTAGGGAAGCGATCGCTTGTGGATCTCCCTGTTTTGCAAGTTCCAGAATATTCGGCTGTGTCATAACTGGTGGCGCCCAGAAGCTTTCTTCCAAGATACTATGCTGCCAGGAAGGAATCGATCGGTGTTTTTACTGATATTTACGCTCGGATCGCGACACCAAAAAAACCAGTAAGTAAAAGCCCCCCTCTCCTCGCAGGAGAGGGGATGGGGGAGGGGTCAAAACCCTGCTAAATAAGAAGACCAATCTTCTCCAATCCGCAGCGTTATATCAGACTCGATATCGCCTGTAGATGCAGACTCAATATTTCCCAAACCCAACTTATCTTTAAGTCTTTGTGCCGCTGCTATATCACCCTGTTGTACAATTATTTGAGTTTGACGTTCTCGATCGGGCCAATCTTTGACTAAATAAATATTGTTGAATCCCAAAGTTTTTAAGTACTGGGCAACTCGACGACTCATGTGGGCTTCACCAGAGGCGTTTTGAACTGCAATGCGAATATTATCTTCGGAACGCTTGGTTTCGCGGGCAATATCGTTGCCATCGACGGCGAAGAAGTCGCGCATGACACGATCGCGCCCCCGGCGATCGATGATCCAGTGACTGGCATACTGTCTCGAATCGCTGAAATGACCGGGCAACATTACCATTTGGATATCCGCCCGATCGAGTTTCAGCCCGAAATTCGCCAGCGCCAGCATTTCTTCTAAACTAACGTTTGTGTCTACGTATTTTTGCATCACCCGCAGCAACTGAGGCAAGCGGGGTAAAATCGCCGGACTGACCAAACGCTGTCGCAATGCTTTTAGCAGCACTTGCTGTCGTTGCACTCTACCGATATCGCCGTATTTATCGTGGCGATACCGGGCAAATTTTTCTGCTTGTTCGCCGTCGAGTAACTGCCACCCCGGATCTAAACTAATATTTAACTGCTGAGTTTTATCTACATAACGCATCGGGTAGGGGACGAATACTTCCACGCCGCCTACTAAATCTACGAGTTCGCGGAAGGCATCCGTCGTGACGCGGACGTAACGGTCTATGGGTACGTCGTTGAGGGTGCTGCTGACGATTCTAGCGGCTAATGCGGGTCCCCCATCCGCGTTGGCTTGGTTAATTTTTTGGATGGTTAATTCCGGACTATCGACTTGGGTGTCCCTGGGAATCGAAAGCACTTTGACCGAGTTGTCACTGGGGTCTACCCGCAGCAGCAGCATCGTATCGCTGCGACCGTTGAAGCTGGCGCTTGAGTGGGGTGGACTATTGGGAACGCGGTCTATCCCCATGACTAATATATTAACCGGGCGGGTGAGGCGATATAAGAAGGCATCGCGCCACAAGTCTACAAGCGATTGCGCCTGCTTCTCTGGCACTACGCAGCGGGGTGGCGGACATATCGCCGTAGATAATGGCGTGATCAGCGCCAGCGTTGCTCCCAACGTTGCAGAAATGGTCGTTGTCAGGAATAATACCAGACTCCAGAACAACCATCTAGCTACCGACGACCTTCTTCCCGTGCTTGACTTGGTCGTTTCTGTATATTTAGAAACAAATAATGCTCGCCACAACCACCACTTCGTTATGGGATGCGGATCGTGGGTAGATTGGTTACTGTCTACCCTTGCTGTTATGGGAACAATTGCTCCAGCGGGTTCCTCAGATTCTCGCGCCAAGTTTGGAGTTGACTCATTGTTAGGGATTTTCACTCCATCCACCACAGATATCTCCTACCACACCTGAATTACCACAACCTGCATGTATCTTTCTCTACACTTAGGTCAAGGCAGATTATAACCCGAAGCCAGGAGAAACTCGATCGGAGCGGATGATGATACAAAATCAAGTGCTTTCGCAACAGACGAGATCGCTTGGGGGATGGTTCCAGCTATCTATCCGATTATGGAGAAATCCTAGGGATTTAACCGTATTTTTTTAGCCAGTTCTAAAATCGAACCGATCAGATGTTGGACTCCCCAAGAAGGTTGGTTTTTTTGCGGTATCTGACCGCACACTTCCTGGGGCGACCAAAAATGGTCATCAAAATCGTAGTATGCCATATTTTTGGTTTTAATATTAATGTTTTGGCAATTCTACCGCTTTTCCTTACACTTGCAAAGTTTCTGGTCGGCATCTCCCACCCAGCTTTGTCAAAGTCTCAAGAGTAAGACGAAGATTTTCTTCGCGTCCTTCGCGTCTTCGCGGTTTAAAAATTATTTTTAACCACGAAGACGCGAAGAGCGCGAAGGTAAAGAGTAGAGTTAGATTTGTCTGTTTTTCCAGTTTATTGAAATGCTGCTGCAATATACGAGGTATTTGGTTTTAGGGGTGGCTTACCTGGGTCTGGTATGGGGAAATTTCCCTGGTTTAAGGATGAATCGACCTACGATTGCTTTGGTAGGTTCGGCTTTTTTAATTGCGTTGGGTGTATTAGATTTGCCAGAGGGTTGGCAGGCAATTGACCCTGGTACGATAATTTTCCTACTAAGCTTGATGATTGTCAATGCGAATCTATCTTATGCGGGTTTTTTTCAATTGGCGCTGGCATCGCTGTTGCGGTTGACGCGCAGTCCGTTTGGGTTGTTGGTGATTTTAACGTTTGGCGGGGGTATTTTATCAGCTTTTTTCTTGAACGATACGCTGGCGTTGGTGTTTACGCCGCTAACGTTAGGTTTGACGCAAGCTTTGGGGTTAAATCCGATTCCTTATTTATTAGCAATAGCAGGTGCTACCAATTTGGGTTCGGTGGCGACTCTGAGCGGTAATCCCCAGAATATCTTAGTTGGGACTTTTTCTGGGATCGGTTATCTAAAATTTGCCCAAGTGCTGACGCCGGTAGCGCTGGCGGGTTTAATCGTACAAGTTGGACTGTTGTGGTGGCTTTATCCGGAGGTGCGTTCCGGCGCAGCTGGCGATAATTTTACTCTACCGCGCTACCGCATCCACAAGCCTTTATTAACTAAAACTTTGGTCATAACAACAGGATTGTTAATTGCGTTTGTTGTTGGGGTTTCTTTGGGAAAAGCTGCGTTAGTCGCGGCGGCGTTGTTGTTAATTACCCGGCGGGTCAAACCAGAACGAGTTTTAAAGCAAGTAGATTGGAATCTTTTGGTATTGTTTTCGGGGTTGTTTATTCTCACCGAGGCTACGCAAAAATTAAACATTTTACAGGCATTTACGGGTTGGGTGGGAACGCCTGCGGGGTTGTTGGGAACGATTGCAATTTTATCGAACATAATTTCTAACGTGCCTGCGGTGTTGCTGTTGGAACCGTTGATTGGGCGTGAAGATACTCGCGCGTGGTTGCTGTTAGCTGCAGGTTCTACTTTAGCGGGAAATTTGACCTTGTTTGGTGCTGTGGCTAATTTAATTGTTGTGGAAGCTGCGGCTAAGTTGGGTTACAAGTTGAGTTTTTGGGAGCATTTACGTTTTGGTTTGCCTCTGACAGCGATTACTCTGTTGATGGCTTATTTTTGGATTTAGGAATCTGATGAATAGACCCCAGAGGAAAGAGCGTCCTCTGCGCTGAGTTTAAAAAAGTCTTTACCCGCAACTCGAATCGGATTGCTACACCTTCAATCGTGAATCTTGCCATCGGGCATAATAGCGCCTTGCAAGTTAGCATCGGTGAGGATAGTGCGGGTAAGGTCGGCTCCTCGTAAATCTGCTTTTTGTAAGTTGGCTCCGGTTAAGTCGGCATAGCTGAGGTCTGCTTCTTGTAAGTTGGCTTCCCTTAGATCTGTCGCCAGGGATTTGTCGTTTCCCCTGGCTAAAACGGCGCGGCAAAGTTTGGCGCGCTTTAAGTTCGCCCGTTGCAGTAATGCTCCGCTTAAGTTGGCATAACTCAGATCGGCTTCTTTTAAGTTGGCGTCGCTCAAGTCGGTTTGTCGTTCGGAATTGCAGCGCAAGTTGGCTGCAAATAAAATTGCCTTTTCTAAATTCGCCCCGCTTAAGTTGGCGTCGGACAAGCAAGCTTTGGCGAGTTTGGTTTTTTCCAGGCAAGCTTTCACTAACTTGGCTCCGCTTAAATCTGCTTCCCGCAATTCGGCTTTGCTCAAGTCGGCTTCGCTCAGGTCGCATCCCCAGAGTATGCTTTCGCTCAAGTTCGCTTTCGACAGATCCGCTTTCGCTAGATTCGTTTGTCCTAGCCTTGCTTCCCGCAAGTCGCTGCGACTTAAATTTGCGCCAGCAAGATTCGCATTCACTAAGTTGGCTTCCCGCAGGTCTACCCTCGGTAGGTCTATTCCAGCAAAATCACGCTCTTGGGCTGCGTATCGTCTCAAAAGTTCATCCGCATCCATGTCTTTCTCAAATTGTTGATTAAAAACCTTTCCCACCTAGTTGCTCCGCTATAACCCGGACTTACTCTGGCGTAATCAAAACAGGATTACGGAGATGCCAACGGGATAAACCCGTTTTAGCGATTACTCCGATGGGTTTGACCTTCGCTAACCTCCTGGCGAATTTTATCATAAATGGTCAATTTTCAAATGGTTTTTCCCCGCTATATAGCTTTATTTAATCAAATCACCCTATTCAGTTTTAAATTTTAAAATTTATTTCGTGTAACGGAACGTAAAGGCTCAATTTTTATTGACACCATTCTCAATTATTCCACGAATTTACTTGATTTGAGGCCAAAAATTCAATTATCATAATCAAGGCGTCGTATGACTAAAAATGCCATTTTGGTGATAAATAAGCCTTAAACCCTATTAATTTCGTCAGTGGGACGCCAAAATTGTCAGGGAACATTGATAAATACTTAGGCAAAATTTGTATAAAAAAGCCGATGCCGTACTGGATTTTTGTCAAATTTCCATGATATGTCAAGGTAATCTTGTCATAATTAGTAGTAAATGATATAATTTCAAGCCCTAGTGGTGAAGATAGCAGGAGCGCTCGCGAATGGGATGTGGAAAAAATGGCAGCATTTAAAGACATTTTCCAATCAATTGTTCGGCCTCGTTTTCTAATTTATGGATTAAACTTTGCTGACTTGGCTGGGGTAGACTTTGAAAGAATTTTCCATACTGGTCTTGAAAGGTTTCGAGGGCATCGGCTACGAATAATTGAACTAATTGGGATTTGAGTTTGACATCGATTGGGGAGATTCTGCCAATTTTAGAGATAGCATTATGCAAGCGATTTTCGGTCACCATTGCTAGTAGTGCTTGAGATAACCATTCTGCGGTACTGGCAGCGTAAGAGGAATGCTGATTCCATTTCTGCGCCTGATGAAAGCGGGTTTCGGAGAAGTCGGGGATTTTGATTTTCAGAATGGGTCTAATTTTGCCTTTGGGAGTTGGGACGCAGATAGATTTGACAGGTTTGATGACAATGCCTTCGGCGGGATTGCTAAAGGGTAATTTTGGCAATGATAGTAAAGCTGGGATAGTAGACTCAAACTCTGGATTATAGGTAATGGCTCTGTCGTATTTGCCGATGAAAAGGGGGGAAGCGCAGAACATGCCGACTTGCTGACAGAGGTGGAGGGTTTGGTTGTAATCGAGGTAAGTTCTGTTGGCGGGATTGTTGTTGGCGATCGCAGCAATATCGAAAGCACAGAATTGGATATTGGGGGAATAGTAGACGCCGGTTTGTACTGGTTGGATATGGGGAGTTAGAGGAACATCTGGGTGGGGATACTCGCCGCCAAACAATTCGCCGTAAATTGAAACGCAAAGGGGATGGTTAGATGCAGCTTGGAGCATCTGGAAAATTTCCCTAACCTGGGGGACCAACTGACTCTCAAAAGATTTAAACCCAAAGAAATCTTCTCCGGATTCCAGAAACTCTTTGCGTTTGGCGAAGCGGACAATGTCGCCATCGGTGACGATGCAGAAATTAGCGCCGTGAATCTTTTCGGTGACGACCCAGTGGGTTTTGTTGAAAGCGCGATAGTCGGAGGGGGAGAGATTCCATTGATTCGGACTATCGGCAATTTTCTCGTAACTGATGAAGTGGGGAGGCGGGTTCATATTTAATAGTCGATAACGATCCGAGTTTTGGCACCGGGAGAGAGTTTAGCACCCCACTCACCCTTGTGGCGATAGATTCATCGATGGCGCAGCAAGCAGCTAAAGGGTCGTGGAACAGTTTCCCGTGGGGGCGAACGCGCAGGTAGATATCGATTCCTTGCCAGATTAAGGATAGAGATAAACTTTTATCTTTAACTGCTGCGAGTTGCCCGTGCATTTCCCAGTCATAGCAAATGCCGTGACAGACATTTTTAGAGACAAATCGTTTGACGGCAATACCCAGATAGGCGAGTGCAGCTAAAGCGGATTTCGGGTCGCGGTTGAGGTTGTAGCTGGGAAAAGTTACCAATCCTTTGAATTTATCTAACTGTTTATCTGGGGGGACGACACCAACGTCAGCAAATCACGGGGCGACCCCAGGACAGACTGGGAAATTTAATCGGATTGCGCTGCCCAAATTTTTCAGCGGCGTCCCTGGGATTAGCGTTGTATTCGAGTCGCAATAGCGCCGCAAAACTTCGCCGCCATCTTCAGCATTGTCGGATGTGGGAATATCGCCTGCACGGATATCGAGGTTAAAAAAAGAAAGCGCTTTCCTCACCAATCCAATCTGCTGCGGCGAACCTGGAGTAATGGTAACGGCTTTCAGATTAACCGCCTGGTGTCCAAGCAAAAGCAACAGGGTGAGGAAGTCATCGGGGCCGCCAGTTTCCATTTCCCAAACTACATGGATCATTAGTCTTTTTCCTGTGGAAGGAGGGAAGAATTATTTAACCGCGAAGGCGCGAAGGACACGAAGGAAGAGAAGAAGAAGGGAAGAATTATTGAACCGCCAAGACGCCAAGAACGCCAAGGAAGAAGAAGGGAAGAAGAAGGGAAGATGATAGGTAATCTGGTGAGGTACTGGGAGTAAGTGTATCTGCGATCGCAGTCTCATTATTAATACCGAATGCGCGGGTCGATATAAGCGTTAACGATATCGATCAATATGCTGGCGAAGACGACAATCGCGCCGAAAAAGACCATGATTCCCTGTACTGTGGTGTAGTCCCGTTCCGAAATGGCTTGATAAAGTTGATTTCCCAATCCAGGCCAAGAAAAGGTAACTTCGGTTAGTACTGCACCGCCTAGTAATGAGGCGAAGGTCAAACCCAAAATTGTAATCACGGGAATCAGAGCATTTTTTAGGGCATGGGCGAACAGAATTCGTCGTTCGGGAATGCCTCTGGCTCGCGCGGCTTCTACGTAATCGGCTTTGAGGGTTTCTTTTAGGTTCACTCGCACTATTCGCTCGAATATACCGCTGATTAGAATGCCTAAAGTTAGACTGGGGAGGGCGAGATAGTAAAGCGATGTCAGCAATTGGTTGATGTTGCCGTTGAGCAGGCTATCGATGGCGTAAAGTCCGGTAATTGTGGGCGGTGCTTCTAAGGCGAGGGGGAAGCGAGTACCCAAGGGAAACCAACCTAGTTGGACGGAAAAAATTAACTGCAAAATCATTCCGAACCAATACATAGGTATGGCGTAGGTGATGATGCCAAATAAGCGTCCGCCTGCGTCGAAAGCAGAATTGGGTTTTGAGGCGGAAAGTGCGCCGACGCCGACGCCGACAAGGAAAGCGATCGCCATGCCAAATAAGGATAATTCCAAAGTCGCGGGGAAATGCTGCCAAATAATCTCCCAAACGTTTTGACCCTGACTGGTAATCGATGTCCCTAAATCGAATTGCAATATCTTGCCCAAATAGCGGAGGTATTGCACTAACAATGGATCTGCCAATCCTAAGCGCTGGCGCAATTCTTCCTTGGCTTCATCGGAAGCGCGACCGCTGAGTAATGCATCGACTGGATCTCCTGGTGTGGCGCGTAATAAGAGGAATACCAAGGTCACGATGGTCAAAATCATCAGCGGCGCTAGGAGCAAACGCGCCAAAATGTAATACTGTAAAGCTTTGGAACGGGACATAGGGTTGAGGACGTGAGAGATTGGCTGTCCAAACAATATGGTAAGGTTTGACTGCACTTTTGGCGCTCGCATCTGGTTTGAGCAGCTTCCCATCGGAAGAATACTCGGTTATTGAACCGCTCCAGGCGCGACATTCCGCAGAGGGAAGAGAAAAGAAGACGTAGGCGATCTTGGATGTGGATTTTCGATCATCTGTCCCCTGGTTGGGAATACTAACTGGGAGTTAAAATCACAACAGGAGTTCCCAGATGCTAAATTTACCGGGCTATCAAATTACTGAGCAAGTCTACGACGATAACAGGACTCAAGTTTATCGAGGCATTCGCCTATCCGATAACCAACCCGTCGCGGTCAAACTGCTCAAAAGCGATTATCCCAGCTTTAGAGAGTTGGTGCAGTTCCGCCATCAGTACGCGATTGCCAAAAATCTCGACTTGCCTGGAATCGTCAAACCCTACAGTCTGGAAAACTACGGCAACGGTTTTGTCCTGGTAATGGAAGATTTTGGCGGCATTCCCCTGTCAGAATATACCGCCCGCCAACCTTTACCTGTGGGAGAGTTTCTCCCCATGGCGCGACAAATTGTCCAAATCTTGGCAGGACTCCACCACAAGTGCATTATTCACAAAGATATCAAACCCCAAAATTTATTAATTAACCCCCAAACTAAAGAGGTTAAGTTAATCGACTTCAGCATCGCCACGCTTTTACCCAGAGAAACTCAAGAAGTTCAAACCCCCAATGTTCTCCAAGGCACCCTCGCCTACATCGCCCCGGAACAAACCGGACGCATGAACCGAGGTATAGACTACCGCAGCGACTTCTACTCCCTCGGCATTACTTTCTACGAACTTTTGACTGGACAGCTGCCTTTTCCAACAACTGACTTGATGGAGTTGGTTCACTGTCATATTGCCAAAGCACCCATTCCCCCGATTGAAATTAATCCAGCTATCCCCCAACCCATCAACGATATTATCTGCAAACTAATCGCCAAAACCGCCGAAGATCGCTATCAAAGTGCCTACGGAGTCGAATGGGATTTAGAAATCTGTTGGCAACAATGGCAAAAAAGTCAAGCGATTCTCCCGTTTGAGTTGGGTCGACGGGATATTTCCCATCGCTTTATTATCCCGGAAAAGCTCTACGGCAGAAACGCGGAAGTGGAAACCTTACTAGCGGCATTTGAACGAGTAGCAGGAGAAAGAGACGCTCTGACGCGGGGATGCTCTGACGCGGGGATGGAGGAGGACTATCAATCCAAAATCGAATTAATGTTGGTTGCTGGTTTTTCTGGGATTGGTAAAACCGCTGTCGTGAATGAAGTTCACAAACCCATCCTTCGCCAGCGCGGTTATTTCATCAAAGGCAAATTCGACCAATTCAACCGCAACGTTCCTTTTTCTGCCTTCGTGCAATCCTTCCGAGATTTGATGGGGCAATTGCTCGCCGAAAGTAGCGAACAGATGGCAAGGTGGAAAGCGGAAATTTTAGCCGCGTTGGGAGAAAATGCTCAAGTAATTATTGAAGTTATCCCCGAACTGGAACCAATCGTTGGCAAGCAACCTCCTGTGGTGGAACTGTCGGGAAGTGCGGCGCAAAATCGGTTTAATTTGTTGTTTGGTAAATTTATCCGCGTCTTCGCTACCGCAGAACATCCCCTGGTTATTTTCCTCGATGACTTGCAATGGGCAGATTCCGCTTCATTAAAGTTAATGCAAGTGCTCTTAAGCGAAAGCGACATGGGGTATTTGCTGTTAATTGGAGCTTATCGAGATAATGAAGTTTATCTTGCGCATCCGCTGCGATTGACTTTAGAAGAAATCCAGAAAACTGGGACAAAGGTAGAAACTATCACCCTCGCGCCTCTATCCCAGTCAGACCTCAACAATTTAATTGCCGATACGCTGAATTGTCCGACAGAAAGGGCAATGCCTTTAACCGAGTTGGTGTATGGGAAAACTCAAGGCAATCCCTTCTTTAGCAATCAATTTCTCAAAGCGTTGCATCAAGATGGGTTGATTGCTTTTGATGGGGAAAATAATTGCTGGGAGTGCGACTTGGGACGAGTGCGATTGCTCGCCCTCACCGATGACGTAGTAGAATTTATGGCAAGTCAATTGCAGAAGCTGCCACCAGCTACTCAAACCGTCCTCAAACTCGCTGCCTGCATCGGCAATCAATTTGATTTGCACACCCTGGCAATTGTTACAGAACAATCCCAAACAGAAACCGCCGCAGACTTGTGGCAAGCTTTACAAGAAGGGCTAATTTTACCTATCAGCGATCTTTACAAGTTTTTTATCAACGATGGGATAAATACCCAATTACCAATTTCCAATTCCCAATTACCGGGTTACAAATTTCTCCACGACCGAGTGCAGCAAGCAGCTTATACTCTGATTCCCCCATCTCAACAAAAGGCTATCCATTTAAAAATTGGTCGATTGCTCCTGCAAAATACAAAACCCGCTCAATTAGAGTCAAATATTTTCGAGATTGTCAATCATTTGAATCGGGGAAGTGACTTGATTGGCGAACAGTCAGAAAAAGATGAATTGGCAAGATTAAATTTAATAGCTGCACGTAAAGCAAAAGCAGCTACTGCTTATGAACCCGCGCTCAAGTATTTGGGTGTAGGTTTGTCACTTTTAGCATCTGATAGCTGGAAGAGTAATTATAGTCTAACGCTGCCGCTGTATGTAGAAGCAGTGGAAGCAGAATATTTGAATACCAACTATGAGCGATCGCATCAACTCGCTGATGTGGCTTTGCAACAAGCCGAAACTTTACTAGATAGGGTAAAAGTGTATGAGATAATCATTCAGTCTTATGTGGCGCAAAATCAGATGGAATCAGCGTTAGATACGGCGCTGGAAGTATTAAACAAGCTGGGAGTTTCCCTGCCTAAAAATCCCAGCCAACAGTATATTAACGATATGCTGCCAAAATTACACGGTCAACAAATTGAGGATTTAGCAAATCTTCCTGAAATGACCGATGCTAATCAACTGGCGGCAATGCGGATTTTAATGAATGTTACCTCTACTGCTGTAATTGCCTATCCCTCATTGTTGCCTCTGGTAGTCTTTACAATGGTGAATCTATCTATTCAGCACGGTAACTCTGCGATCGCTGCCCACGCTTATACTTTTTATGGCATCCTCTTGTGTGCAATGCTGCAAGATATAGACTCTGGGTATCGCTTTGGTCAACTGGCTTTACAGATGTTGGATAAATTCGATGCCAAACAATTAGAATGCAAAGTCAAACAGTCTTTAAATGTTTGTGTATTCCATTGGAAAATCCCTGCCAGGGAAACAGTAAAAATTTATATAGATTCTATTCAAGCAGGATTAGAGACAGGTGATATAGAATATGCTTGTTATGCAGCTATACATTATTCCAGTACCATACTATTTATTGGAGAATATCTGTCGCTTGTTAAAGAAGAACATCAAAAATATGTTAATTTTACTCAAGCTGCCAAACAAAGCTTTCACGTTAATTACATCAACATCTGGAGGCAACTTGCAATAATTTTAAGCGGGGAAAGCTCCAACTCAGACTCTTTAAGCGGTGAGATATTTAATGAAGCAGAAATGCTGCCGTTTTTAAAAGAAACCAATAATGGTTCTTCCCTTTTCTGTGCCTATTTAGCCAAAGCAATTCTCTGTTATTATTTTGGTCGTTACGAACAAGCTGTTGAAAACACCCGGTTAGCCGAACAATATACCAGCGCTGTTCCTGCATTTATGGTTTGGGTAGAAAACAATTTATATTATTCTCTTTCTCTTTTAGCAGCGTATGGAAATACAGATGAAATTCAGCAAGTAGAAGCGAATCAAAAACAATTGCAAAAATGGGCATCTCATGCTCCAAAAAATTATCAGCATAAGTACGATCTAGTCGAAGCAGAACGACATCGAGTTTTCGGTAAATGTGTGGAAGCGATGGACTTATACGATCGCGCAATCAAAGGAGCAAAAGAAAACGAATACGTCAACGAAGAAGCTTTAGCTAACGAATTGGCTGCCAAATTCTACTTAAAATGGGGCAAAGAGAAAATTGCCCAAACTTATTTAACCGATGCCTACTATTGTTATTGCCGCTGGGGATCGAAAGCTAAAATTGAGGAATTAGAACGTCGGTATCCCCAACTTCTCGCCCCAATTCTTAACCGGCAAAACAATACCATAACCACAGGCACAACGATGGGATTAACGAATACCGGAACGGTCACTTCAACCAGTTTGGAAACTTCAGCGATTCTAGACTTAGTAACAGTAATGAAAGCCTCGCAAGCGATTTCTAGTGAAATTGAACTGGAAAAATTAATGACTGCTTTGATGCAGGCAATGATGGAAAATGCTGGGGCGGAAAAAGGCTTTCTCATCTTATCCAGAGATGGAAAACTGCTCGTCGCTGCTGGTGCATCAGCGGCAGGAAAAGACATAGCTTTGCATCAATCTATTCCCGTTGACGAGTTTGATGAATTGCCAGTAACCGCAATCAATTATGTCGCTCGCTTGCGCCAAGATTTAGTTTTAAGTCATGCAGCTAAGTCAGAAGAATTTATTCGCGATCGCTACATCGCTGCTAATAACTTAAAATCGCTTTTGTGTACTCCCATAATCAATCGAGGTCAACTCATAGGTATTTTATACTTGGAAAATAATTTAATTGTTGGTGCCTTTACTCCCGAAAGAATGCAAGTTGTAAAGCTCCTGTCTTCCCAAGCAGCAATTTCGTTAGAAAATGCTTTCCTCTATGCCAATTTAGAAACGCAAGTGTCACAGCGGACTCAAGAATTAAAAGAAAAAAATGCGCGTTTATATAAAACTTTAGACCAACTTAAGCGGACTCAAGCTCAAATGATTCAGAGCGAAAAAATGTCCAGTTTAGGACAAATTGTCGGGGGAGTTGCCCACGAAATTAACAACCCGATCAATTTTATATACGGCAATCTCGAACACGCCAATCAATCGGTTCAACAATTGTTAGAACTGATTGGTTTATACCAGCAGCAATATCCCGAAACAGTGGCGGAAATTCAAGCAAAAATAGAAGAAACAGAGCTAGATTTCCTCGCCGAAGACTTGCCAAAAATGCTGACATCGATGAAAGTTGGAGCAAACCGCATCCGCGATATTATCCTCAGCTTGCGGAACTTCTCCCGACTCGATGAAGCGTCGCTGAAACCAGTGGATATCCATGAAGGAATTGAGTCTACATTACTGATTTTGCAGCATCGACTCAAGTCAGGGGGTATTGAAATAATCAAAGAATATAGTCAGCTTCCTAAAGTTACCTGTTACGCTGGCGAAGTCAATCAGGTTTTCTTGAATATTTTGAATAATGGGATTGATGCTTTGGAAAATGGTAATGGGTCATCGGTAATGTGTCATAGAGAAAAAAGTTACAATCCCCTATTACCTACAATTCGCATCCGTACTGAAGCGATTGACTCAAACTTTGTCAGAATTCGCATTGCAGATAATGGTTGTGGGATAGCGGAGGATGTGCGTTCAAAAGTTTTTGAACCGTTTTTCACGACAAAACCCGTGGGTTATGGCACGGGTTTGGGTTTGTTCGTCAGCTATCAAATTATGGTAGAAAAACACGGGGGAAATTTAACGTGTTTTTCTACCCCAGGAGAGAGTACGGAATTTATCATCGATATTCCTGTACGCGCGCGCGTTGCATCGGCGCGAGTTTAGTTGAATTGAAAGAAATTGCCAAAGGTTATACCTAATCCGCTTCCATTACCCCCCTTATTTAACCGCGAAGACACGAAGGACACAAAGAAAGAAGAAGAAGAAGAAGAAGAAGATTATAGGGGTTGTCGATCCGGATTTGGTATTATTGGTAAAATTATGCTCCTTTTTGAATTTTCCAGAGGGGAAGTTGCACAATTGGATCTAATTGTGCATTCTGCAATCCTTTCCTAGCGAAAGCATAATCTTTAGTCTGCCACAAAGGAATGATGGGAACATCTTTCGCCATGATGTCTTGAATTTCGGCAAAGATTTGCTGTCGTTGCTGGGGGTTTTGTTCGCCGAGTTGCTGTTGGATGAGTTGGTTCATGCGATCGCTATAATAAAACGACCCCTGATTTTGACTCCCGCCTTTCTCGCACCCGGTCTTCGCCGTACCTTTTTCGCAATTCAAAAACGGTCGAATAAAGTTATCGGCGTCGGAGAAGTCGGGATACCAGTTCACCAATGCTGCTTGATAAACCCCTTTGCGAATATTGGCAAAGAAACTAGCAGATTCTTCCGAACGAGGTTCGATCTCAACAACGCCTGCTAATTGCGACTTGACGTATTCTTTCAGGGTACTGGAAACTTGCTGGCGAATTGTCGATGCGGAAGGATACCAAACTTCTATCTTTAAAGGTTTCGCTTGAGAAAATCCTGCCTTGGTTAGCAGTTCTTTTGCTTTGGCAATATTACTTCCATCCCCGTAAGCGTCTTTATAAGTTGGTTTGGAAACGTCGAAGGTGTTGGGAATCATGCTGTAGGCGGGTTCCCCTTGGTTTCGCAATACGCGCTCTACAATTAAAGGACGGTTGAGTAGGGATGCGATCGCTTGTCTCACCTCGACTTTATTCAAAGGTTCCGACTTGGTATTCAATACCATGTAATTAACCACGTTCCCCTTTGTCTCCAATACCTGCCAACCTCCCGATGCGGCATCTTTTTGCAGCTTGGCAATCTGATCCGGATCTAAACTTTGATAGGCAATATCGATCGCACCCGTGCGAAACGCATTAAATAAGTTCGCCGAACTCGTTAAAAATTGAAAGTCTATCCCTTTGTTCGGCGGTTTTTCGCCCCAATACTGGTCAAAAACATCCAACCGAATCAAACTGGGACTAAATTCTACCAATTTATAAGGCCCCGTGCCGACAAATTTCGTTGGATTAAACTTCCCGCCACCAATCTCGTAAGCTTTGGGCGAAATCGCGCACAAACCCGAATAAGATAACACCGCCGCAAACGGCGCAAACGCATTTTTCAGTTTAATTGTTAGTTCGTATTCTCCCGAAGCCTTGACAGATTCAACTAAATCTGCTATTAGCGAACTGGGTTTACCGCCATTTTTAATAAATCTATCGAGGGAAAACGCCATTGCTTGGGCGTTAAAAGGCGTCCCGTCGTGGAAAACAACGCCCTGACGCAGGGGGATAGTGTAAGTTTTGCCATCGGGACTGACTTTGGGGAGGGCGGTGGCGAGTTGGGGTTCGAGTTGAGTAGTTCCGAGCTTGTAAGAGTAGAGGCGATCGCCCAAACTATAAAGTACGCTGCTCGATGCCAATTCGTAAGCATCCGCCGGATCGAGAGTGCGCGGTTTAATCGTCATCCCGACTGTAACGCGCCCCGAATTGCTTCCCGTCGCGGGAGTGGGTGCATTAGCGGTGGGGCGCCTACCGCAACTCGTGACCAGCAATAAGCAGAGACAAAACAAACCGAGAAATTGAACTAGGGAACGAAATGGTTTAGATCCGGGTAACCAAAGCATGAGTACTATTTTGAGCCAAAGTCAGTGCTGAGTATAGCAGGAGAGCGCGGTGCCAGCAGAATAAAATAATTTTAGTATCGCCACGAGCAATTTCTCATGCCATCTCCATTTCCGGGTATGAACCCCTACCTCGAAGGTTATCTGTGGTCTGACGTGCATAATGCCTTGGCGAATAAAATTCGGCAGATGTTAGTCCCCAAACTCCGTCCCCGATATACGGCAAGATTAGAAATTTATTTGGTGGAAGATACCGCACCGGAAACAGAAATTGGGATTCTATACCCGGATGTGGAAATTATTCAGACAAAGCAGACTCAATCTATTAATTTACCCTTTGGTAGCTCTGCTGCAACTGCAACGACTCCTGCTGCTTTAAAGTTACCATTTTTGCAGCCAGTTGAAGTAAGAATTCCCAGTATTGAAATCCGAGATCCTGCTAAAAATGTCCTCGTCACCTGTATTGAAATTCTCTCGCCTGTCAATAAACGAGAACCAGGATTAACTGCTTACCGCCAAAAACGTCAGCGTCTTTATCAAGCAAACGTACATCTGATTGAAATAGACTTATTACGGCGGGGAACTCGTCCTTTTAACCATCCGCGTCTGCCAAATGTGAGCTATCTAATTACCTTGACTCGCGCTCAATCTGGTCTTGTAGAAATTTGGCCTATTTTGTTACAAGAATCCTTACCGATTGTACCAGTTCCGTTACGGGAACCTGACGCCGATATTCCCCTCGATCTTCCCACCGCTGTGAATGCAATTTATGATGAGGCAGCTTACGATCTTTCGATTGATTACAGTCAGATGCCGCCGCCTCCGGCATTTTCTGAAGCGGAGATGGATTGGATGCGAGAGCTTCTCGCCCTGGAAAATTTACGTTAAATTGGGAGCGATCGCTTAGACTAAGTGAAATCTCTGATTGCCAATGCCTTCGCTTCGATTAAACTTATACTACTAACTCAATTTGCTAGCTACATCCAAGGACCAAGAAACCAGGTTTCTCTGAAAAATCGTGGGTTTGACGCTAAAGAAACAAAGGGCGATCTGAAAAATCGTGCGTTTGACAGCGAGAAATCGACGCAGAAACCGGGTTGATGACTGGGGTAATCGGTAATTCTCAATAGTGCATCGCATTTTAATCCAATTATCAATTAGCTATTAGCCATTAGCCAGCTTAACGCCGCTCAAAGTTACATAACTCAATACAATGTTTCAGCGAGGAAAGTGTTAGTCCCTGCTCAGCTGACTATCACTTTAAATGGGAAGTGGACAGCAGATATTCCATTTGGTCCTAAAGATAATATGTCAGACATCGAAGTGGCAAATATCATTAAAGGTCGTTTATACGAAAGCGGAATACCTCAGTTAAAGTTTTCATTTAAATCTGAGTCCACACGCTAGCATCTTACTCTGCAAAACTGAAGCTTGGAGCATCAGCGCAGGCAAGAAGCCCACCCCACAATAATATTATTTTCTTGTGGGGTGGGCAGGAAAGCCCGCCCAATTATATCCACCCAACTAAATCGAATAATACAAAGGAAATGCCTTCGCATCCTTGGGTTTTACATACACGCGTTCTTGCGGTTCCAACTTTAACTGATCAAACCTTTCTCTGGTCAAATTCGCCGTCAAAACTTGACCATCATCTAAAGTTAATTCCGCCTGAATTTCCCATCCCAAATGAATCAAACGACTCACTCTCGCCGCTACCGTCGTGCCGTTTGGTTCTCTTTGCACCAAAATATCGTGAGGTCGTAAAAAGATTTCTGGTTGCGCCGACTCAAACCCATTCCCTGCAAACATGCGCGATGTACTTGGCAATACGTTCACCGGACCGATAAAACTCATGACAAACGCCGAAGCGGGATGGTCGTAAATTTCTGCTGGCGTCCCCACCTGTTCGACGCGCGCTTTATTCATAACCACAATCTCATCGGCAACTTCCATTGCTTCTTCTTGGTCGTGGGTGACGAATACTGTAGTCACGTGGACTTCATCGTGCAGGCGACGCAACCAAGCTCGCAAGTCTTTGCGGACTTTAGCATCTAATGCGCCAAATGGTTCATCTAGCAACAAAACTTTAGGTTCAACCGCCAATGCCCGCGCTAAAGCCACCCGCTGACGCTGACCTCCAGATAGTTGGGATGGATAGCGATCGCCCAATCCCGACAACTGCACGAGTTCGAGTAATTCCTCTACCCGCGCCTTGCTCTTGGCTTTGGCTGCTTTGCGAATTTCCAACCCAAAGGCGATATTCTGACGCACGGTCATGTGCTTGAATAAAGCGTAATGCTGGAACACAAACCCGATGTTGCGCTCCTGTACGCTTTGATTGGTAGCATCTTTGCCAGTAAGCAATATTCTGCCAGTATCCGGCATTTCCAAACCGGCAATTAACCGCAACAGGGTGGACTTTCCCGACCCCGATGGCCCTAACAATGCTACCAGGGAACCGGATTTGATTTTTAAGCTTACATCGTCAACGGCTTGGAAACTACCGAACTGTTTTGATACATTCTCTACAACTATACCCACAGGCGAAACCTCTAATAACCCGTTCTGTAATCGCAGTAAGTCCAAGTCACCGGGTATTAAAGGACACCAAACTTCGGCTCAGCTTACGATGAAGCGCTCGCAGTTCTGCCAAATCCCCAGTTAATTGCTGGACTTACTGTAGTTTATACCATATTAGGAGAAATTTTTAACTGGGTGCAAAGCCGGGAACAATGTAAATCAGCTATTGGCGATCGAGTGATATCATGTCCGGTTGTATCGGTTGATAATAGTCGATTGTGGGAAAAGCTGTTTTTTTCCCTCCCACCTGCCCACCTGCCGACCTGCTCACCCTAAGCCTAACGCTACCGATGCCTAAGGACATGATATGAGGGACTTGTGGCTAGCAAAAGCTGGCAGAAAGTAGAATTGAGTCAGTTTGGCATGAAGACCCCAGCCAAATCGTCTGTAGAGAACGATCGTCGCACAATCTCCTGGGCGAAATTGTTGATTAAAGTTTGAGCGCAGAAACAAGATGACACAGATTGTTACGCAATCTCTGTTATACGATCGCGACTTTGTGGCATGGTGTGAAGATACCGTCGCCAAATTAAAAACAGGTCGCTTCGCTGAGATTGATATTAACAGTTTGAGCGAGGAAATAGAAGGCTTGGCGGGACGGGACAAACGGGAATTGAAAAACCGCTT
Organism: Microseira wollei NIES-4236; assembly: GCF_020521235.1. Taxonomy (GTDB): domain Bacteria; phylum Cyanobacteriota; class Cyanobacteriia; order Cyanobacteriales; family Aerosakkonemataceae; genus Microseira; species Microseira wollei. Next base: position 42,889 of record NZ_BLAY01000071.1, read on the forward strand.
AAGACTACTTATCAACCACTTGCTCAAGGGAATTTATGTCGAATCTCCTGATGAATATTGGGGTTGGGAACTTACAATTCGAGAGCAACGCAGACAGATTTTAGACTTATTAGAACAATCTCCCAGCTTGGGAAATTACTTGGTCGAGGTATTTGCCAAATGCTGGGAAGATGCACTTACAGATGCACGGGAAGATTATCCAAAGGTACAGTTTCCTGATGAATGGATGTTTAGCCGGGATATTGATGCCTTACTGCGCGATCAGTTATGGTAAAGCGCCAGAAAAGCCCTTATGTGGCAGAGGCAGAGCCTTTTTGCTCTAGTTCTCAGGTTCAACCTGGGAACTAGCATTTGGAACTACGAGCCAACAGCATTACTGCTAAAGAAGCTCACATTCCGCACCCTTAACGGTCAAAATCTGTTTTGCGATCGCATTAATTGGGATCAACAAAAATATCCAATTGCGTAGGGACACGGCATAAGTAGGCTTTGCTGCTAACGAAAAGAAGATCTTACGCCGTGTCCCGACAACCAAATCAGACTTTACCCACGATGAACCTAGAAAATAAGCTCACCTGCTAGCCTAACCCAACCGATACTACCGGACACGATATCACAGTTGAGCGCCTTTGTTGTATAGTTTGTAGCCGAAAAAGCGAGGGGAAAGAATTGCCAAACCTGCGGCAGCGCAATCGCAGCTAGCGCAATTCAACGATCCGCAATCGGCAAGCGAGCAATCTGCAGCGCTGGCAGCCTCGCAGCCAAACAGGGTGCAATCGCACAGATGCAAAGGATTCTGGCAATTATTTTCCCATCTTTGTCAATTCTTTTGATTTTCTGTGCTATACAAAACTTGGCTAAACCTATTCAAGCTTCACCATTCAACTAGAGGTGGTTTCTCTTGGGTCTGCTTCCTGCTTCGACCAAGGGAGTCGGCTCCTTCTTGTCCACTAGGAAATTCGGGTTTTGCCCACCCTATGTGACTGGAGAGTATAACTGTTGGATGAACTACCCACACCTACTGACGTTGAGGTGTGGGTTTCTGTCGCTTCGTCTCCCACACTTGCCGCCATCCTCCAGTCGCCTGGGGAATAGAAGTAGAGGTGCAAGATCCACGATTGAGGGCGTTCGTTCCAAGCGCCCATGACAGCATTACTTTAGCTGCGGCTACGTCCCTGTCATCGGTGTAGCTGCATTCCGAGCAATGATGCTCGCGGAGGGACAAATCTTTTTTCCTTTGGTGACCGCAATTAGGACAAGTTTGAGAAGGCTTGACTTTTTTGGTTGGAACCTTAATTAAAAACCCACCAGCTTCCTGTAACTTGTACTCAATAGTTTTGGTAAGTTCCCCAATTCCAACATCAAGCATTGAACGGTTAAGTCCCGTTTTTTGAGTCTTCCTTTTACTGCCCTTTTTCGCCTTCGCGGTCATCCCCTTGAGATTGAGTTCCTCCGTCACGACCAGGCTATTACTGCTAACTATCTGTGCCGCCACTTTGTGAGTCCAATCTTGCCTAGAGCAAGCCACCTTGCGTTGTAACTTAGACACCCGCTCGGTTGCCTTTTTCCATCGCTTCGACGCCTTGACTTTCTTTTTGAAATTAGGCGCTCTCTTGCGCCGTTTCTGTTTAGATGCTCGTTTGATTTTGCCCTGAGCTTTTCCTAAAAACCTGGGATTTTCTATCAACGTTCCATCGCTCATGGCAACGGCATGATAAGTACCAAAATCCACCCCCACCGCACCGGAATCTGTTTCTCTAACTGGGTTGCACTCAACCGTAATTGATGCGTACCAGAGTCCATTTCGATAGACAATCGTGCAGGTAGGAGTTCCCCAGGTTCTAGCTTTCCCTCGCATTTGAATCGACAATTTAAGGTCTGTCAATTCCAGGTAACCATTGTCGCCAGTTGTATGAACCTTCCAGGACTGAGTGTCTGGGTAGCTCCATCCACTGTAATGCCGAATTGACTTGAATTTAGGCTTTCCTCTCAGTCCTTTAAAAAAGCTTTGGTAAGCTAAATCAACCCGTTTTAATGTTGCTTGCAAACTGTGCTTGCCCGAGTTCTTTATACTCAGGCCAAACTTGCTTAAAAGCAGGAAGTGAATTTTGTTGCTCTAGGTACGAAACTGAGCAACCAAACTTTTCGTATTGCAGGCGGTTGCCAATAGCCGCATTGAAGTAGAGCAGTTGATGCATTTTCCTTGCCCACAGCAGTTTTTTAGCCGCTGTTGGCTTGGGATACAACCGAAAAGTCACTCGTCTTACTGCCACAAAACCTACCTCTTTTTACACACTCATCCTAACATCAAACCTCAGACTTCCCCGCAAGGGTGATTGAATTTTAGAGGGGCATTTAACCCCTCTAAAATTCCGCTATCCTTCCCCACCTTGTAAGAAGGTGGGGACAGCCGCGATTAGTTCTGAAGCTAAGAGCCATTGTTCAACCATTATTTTCAACCTATTTAACGAATCGTGGTATCCCGTTCGACCTTTTGACAGGCTGGTCAGTTTTGAATCGACTGTGGTTTACAAACCAGATAATTTTTGGCCTTGGTTTTCGGCAAAATATAGGGAAAAATTAGCAGAAAATGACAACGCTGTCAACATCATCACCGTGAAGAACTATGAGTAACTTTAGACAAGTATTTGGCTATTTAGTAAAGCTCTCGGATTCGGAGTCTTCTGACTGCTGAGATCGGAGAATGAGACTTGCTGCCCTACAAGCTTGAAAGCGTTCCCGTGCGCTGCTGAGAGCTTCTAGCAAGCCTTTTTGAGCGATCGCGCCTTTAATATACCCAGAACAAGACTCGCCACCATACAGCACCCTATGGGCGCAGGAAAAGCCCTTATGTGGCGAAATATACCGCTGATCGGCTTTGATAGAAGCGATATGCCGACCGCACGCTTCGCGAACGCAACTTGTCGAACAAGCAAATCAAGGGGATTAATTCTGGGAATTCTCAGCATGAATTTGTAGTAACGCAAGTTGCTAGTTATCTTTTTAGGGCTGAAGACAGGTTAATGGCTAATAGCTAATGGCTAATGGTAGACCAGAAAAATATTCCCATCAGCAATTAGCAATTAGCGATTAGCTTCTGCTGTGCAACCCACGATAGTGATAACTAGCAACTTAGGTTAGTAGCATTTGAACGCCAAAAATGTAGAGACGTTATATGTAACGTCTCTACATCAGAACTACAAACTTTCAATCCTCAATTTCTGAACTTGGTTTTTAGTTTGTTTCAACTGACTTTAGCTAAAAGCCATTGGATTCTAATTCCTGGAGCGGCGAGAGAATCTATTAACCTTCCTGTTGCTGTTTCCGCTGCAATTTTGCAGCTGCACCTATTGCACCAACGGCTAATAAACCCAGCACCGAAGCTGGTTCGGGAACGGCTTGGATTTGTTGGGCTAGATACATCTGACCGAAGGCAAAACCACCAGCACTACCAGATTTATCAGTGATTGTGATGCTGGAAATTTGCTCTCCGTCAGTAGCGTAGAACCCGAAATATTTTGCACCTGCGAAACCGTTAACAAACTGCGACAGAGTTGTCGTCGTTCCACCAATCGCCGTTATTTTAATCTCAAATAAACTAAACAGGTTTGGTTCCACGTAAAGATCGAATGCACCAATCAACGAGGGCAGTGTAATCGTTGTGGTCGTACTACCGTTGTTAAAGTATACCTCGCCTGTATAGCCATTGCTCCAAGTTGCCCAGCCGTTACCAATCCCTCTTTTATTAACAGGAGAGCTGAAGCTTAGGGTGCCCAATGGTGACGAAAGACTAGATAGGTTGGAAAACAATGGTTCGTCACCATTGGGAACCGCAACCATGTTGAAACCGAGATTAGAAATCGTGTTCGACCCACTTATCCGGGAACCCGAATCATCCACTGAGAAAATTGCCGCCTCGGCTGGGGGAGCCTTAGCTAAAGAAGCTCCCAGGGATAGAAATGTTGCTCCAGCAGCAGCCATCAATAATTTTTTCACAAAAGTAGTTGTAATAGACATAATTACTGGTTTTACCCCAGATGTAAAGTTTGACATTCGGAATCATTTGGACATGGTATCTCTCCCGCCACGTTCAAATAAATCCTGGTGAAATTGCCACAGCAATTCACCGAATTAGAACCGAGTAACTATCGCGTATTTTGTAGATGCCAAAAACCCGTACTTTCAGAGCGGACTGAGAGCAAATCCGTCATCATTAGTTATTGCTCTGATAGTTGACCGCTTAACAAGATGCACGCACTTTTTACAGCTCTTGTTAATCTCTCGTTCACTTGCGATTTATCGCTTAAATCTAATTTGGCATACCCTGATGATTTTTTTTACGTATATTCCTTAGATTTACCCAATCTTTAAGTAAGTAGACCGGGAAAATCCCAGGGCGCTCTCAGTGAAAGTGCTGATGAATACTAGCTTTCTTCAATTTTACCTTCAACCGCAAGAAGGCTCCCGCCATAACGGTACGACCTTTGGCGGTGAGATGAATTGCGGACAGGATCTATGGTAGAATGTTTTACGTCAGATATAGCGACGTAGCGATGTTGGTATTCG
>NZ_BLAY01000072.1 GCF_020521235.1 Microseira wollei NIES-4236
GAGCGTAGGAACGAGAGACGAGAGAGGAACCTGCGTAGGCAGGTTTTGTCTGTGTAGCCCCAGACTTCAGTCTGAGGAGAACTAAGCCTCCACTTTCACGCCTTTCCAAAAGGCGATGTAGCCTTCATGCGTTCCCACGCAGAGCGTAGGAACGAGAGAAAGAAAGCAGAGCGTAGGAACTAGAGAAAAGCGGATAAAATAATCGGAGGCGAGAGCCTCCTGAATGCGTTCCCACGCAGAGCGTAGGAACGAGAGAACGAGAGACGAGCAGAGCGTAGGAACGAGAGACGAGAGAGGAACCTGCGTAGGCAGGTTTTGTCTGTGTAGCCCCAGACTTCAGTCTGAGGAGAACTAAGCCTCCACTTTCACGCCTTTCCAAAAGGCGATGTAGCCTTCAATATTTTTAGCCGCGTCCTTTGTCTGGGGATAGTACCAGGCGGCGTCTTTGTTCGCTTGTCCATCGACTTCGATGGTATAATAGCTCGCTACGCCTTTCCAGGAACAGGTGGTGTGGGTACTGCTGTCTTTGAAGTATTGTTTGTTAATGGCGTCGGGGGGGAAATAGTGGTTTCCTTCGACGACGACGGTGCGATCGCTCTCGGCTAAAGTAGCACCATTCCAAACTGCTTTCGGCATAGGTTTGTTTTGTTTTGTAAAGTCCACTTACTATTATGAGCAGGACTGACGCATCGATCCCCCCAACCCCCCTTCCCAAGGGGGACTTTTGGGTTAGGAGCCAACTCCCCAAGGCCAGGGGGGCTTTTCGGTTAGGAGCCAACTCCCCAAGGCCAGGGGGGCTTTTCGGTTAGGAGCCAACTCCCCAAGGCAAGGGGGGCTTTTCGGTTAAGAGCCGCACAAACTCAAGCTTGCAAGTCTAAAATAATCCCAGCACCCGCAACAGCCGTCTACCATGCAGACTCATACCCTGGAAAAGGCACTCAAACATTATTTTGGCTACGATACATTTCGTCCAGGACAGCGACAGATTATCGAACAAGCGCTGCAAAACCGGGATTTATTGATTGTAATGCCCACAGGCGGCGGCAAATCTCTCTGCTTTCAACTCCCTGCTTTACTTAAACCTGGTTTAACTGTGGTTGTATCGCCGCTGATATCTTTAATGCAAGACCAAGTAGATGCACTGCACGATAATGGCATTGGGGCGACCTTTCTTAATAGTAGTCTGAACTCTTGGCAGGTGCGACACCGGGAAGAAGCGATTCTAAATGGAAAAAGTAAACTACTTTACGTCGCCCCAGAACGTCTCGTCAGCGAAAGATTTCTGCCATTCTTAGATTTAGTCAAGCATCAAATTGGACTGAATAGTTTTGCTATCGATGAAGCGCACTGTGTTTCTGAATGGGGACACGATTTTCGCCCGGAATATCGTCAGTTGCGAATATTGCGTAAGCGATATCCAGATATACCGATTATGGCGCTAACTGCGACAGCCACCGAGCGCGTGCGCCAAGATATTATCGAACAGTTAACGCTGCACGAACCTAATATTCATATTGCTAGTTTTAACCGCAAAAATCTTTATTACGAAGTTCGTCCGAAACAGAGAAACAGCTATACCGAATTATTGCTAGAAATTAAGCAGGCAAAGGGGGCGGGAATTGTCTATTGTCTCAGTCGCAAAGGGGTAGACGAACTGGCGTTTAAATTGCAGAAAGATGGGTTTAAAGCTTTACCTTACCATGCCGGATTAACCGACGAAGAACGCGCCGAAAACCAAACCAGATTTATCCGCGACGACGTGCAGGTAATGGTGGCAACAATTGCGTTTGGTATGGGGATTAATAAACCCGACGTGCGATTTGTTGTTCATTATGACTTGCCGCGCAATTTAGAAAGTTATTATCAAGAATCTGGACGCGCGGGACGAGATGGGGAACCTTCCCGCTGTATTATCTATTTCAGCTTCGGCGATATTAAGAAAATAGAATGGGGAATTGACCAAAAACCCGACGAACAAGAACAAATGATTGCGCGTCAGCAACTGCGACGGGTGATTGATTATGCCGAAGGAACCGAATGTCGCCGCACGATGCAGTTAAGTTATTTTGGCGAATATTTTGCCGGAAATTGCGGCAATTGCGATAACTGCTGTGCGCCTAAACCTGTGGAAGATTGGACAATTGAGGCGATGAAGTTTCTGTCTTGCGTCGCCCGGTGTAAGGAAAAGTTTGGTATGAATCATATTATAGATGTGCTGCGGGGTTCTCGCGGACAAAAGGTTTTACAGAATAAACATGACGAACTTTCTACTTATGGAATTGGCAAAGATAAGACAGCAGAAGAGTGGAAAATGTTGGCGAGATCGCTGCTGAATCAAGGATTATTAGATCAAACCACCGATGGTTACGCCGTCCTCAAGCTCAACGCCCTAAGCTGGGAAGTAATGCGGCGTCAGCGTTCTGTTTCTATCGCCATTCCGAAGAAACCAACGACAACGTTAGCAGAAACCAATCTGAAGAAAGCCGGATTTGAACTATTATTCGACCGACTGCGCCAACTCCGCAAACAAATCGCCGACGAACACTCGGTTCCTCCTTACGTTATCTTCCACGATTCTACTTTAAAATTAATGGCGCAAGTCCAACCCCAAACTTTAGCTGAATTTGGCACGATTTCGGGAGTTGGCGCGCGCAAACTAGAGCAATACGGCGAAAGGTTTTTATCAGAAATCAAAGCTTATCGCCAAGAACAAGGATTAGGGGTAAGTAAGATTGCCCAAAAAGCCGATTCGCCAAACTACACCCAGTTAATTACTTTGGACTTATACGAACAAGGTTTATCCATCGAGTCAATCGCTCAACAACGGAATTTGAGAACTAGCACGATTACCAGTCATTTAGCAGAAATGATCGAAATGGGGAAAGAAATAGATATAGCAGGACTGGTGTTTCCAGAGCGGCAAAAAATTATTATGGCAGCGATAGAAGAGATAGGAGATACTGAGGCGCTCAAACCGATTTATGAATATCTGGGAGAGCAGTTCACCTATGATGAAATTCGCTTGGTGAAAGCGTTTTGGCGAAAAAAGCAAACCGAATAACTGGCTGGTGTCACAGCCAATAAGCTAACTGTCCACCGAGTGCGATCGCGGCGACCAAAAAACTCTATGTTATATCTAGATGGATTCTTACGCAAATCACCTTTGTTTCTCTAGCAAGAAACCCGGTTTCTGGGTTCGGCGTGGATTCTTACTACTTCTATGGCTCCAATTATGAATTTAATCAAACGGTTAAAACAGCAGTGGCGGTCAATTTTAATTGGATATCGTTTCTGGAAAATTGTGCAAGCTCCCTATGGTGACTTCAGAGGGATCGCACAGCTATCCCAGGCTATTACCGATGAAGAAAACGCCAAACAAATGCTTGGGTTTCTCTCCAGCTATCCCCAAGGAAAACAAGCTTTACAGGAACGTCCCCGTTTAGGTAAAATTGACCTGCAACAACTGCATCAATTACCTACCCATACCCTGGGCTATATCTACGCAGATCACATGCTCAAAAATGGGTTTAGTCCTCCTCCCACAAGCGAAGTGCATGATGTAGCTTCCTTTTTAGGCGCGCATATAGCGGAAACCCACGACATCTGGCATGTAGTCACCGGATGCGATGCAGACAAAGCAGGAGAAATTAAACTCCAAGGCTTCTATGCCGCACAGATATATCCATCAAAGTTATGGCTGGCAATGCTTGCCAAAAATTTAATGAAAACCGCTTTGGAAGATATAGAATTGTGTGGCGCTCACTTAGACGCCTTGACCCAGGGTTGGATGTTAGGAAAGCGCGCCAAACCGCTATTTGGCATTCAATGGAATACCCTTTGGGAAACGCCTCTAGAAAAGGTGCGCCAGCAATTGAACATACAAGAGTTACCCATTTCGACAGAGGCAAATGAAGCGGTATTAAGTAGAATAGCAAATCCGGTTTGAGCGCCCCCCTTAGATTTTACAGCCGGCGCAGGCGTAGCTCTGTTTCAAGACTTACGCAGCAACTCCAGATATGCAGGAGATGGTGCCGTACACCGCTCAGGATGCAACCTAGATATAGTCCACTTGAGTGGACTTTCTCTATTAGCCGGGGAGTTGAGTGCAGGGCGGGTTTTATGGGTAGCGACAAGGTTGCCGCAATCCAGTTTGTTTGCTATTCTAGGGAAAACTGGGAACTTTTGTGGTATGATGTTGTGGGACGTAGTCAAGCTGGGATTTTTTTCTGCGGTTCGCTTTTTCTTGCTGCATCAAAAAAATTACTTTAGGTAAGGCGATGCAGAAAGCAGCGTTGAACAGCGTCATCAACAGACAATCGACTAAACTCATAGCTATAACCTCCGAAAATATAGCTTATTTAATTAAGTATCAAGCAAAAATCCTCAAAACAAAAGCGCCCAAAGGTTTGAATTACTTGTAGGTGATATAAGCTTTACTGATGAGACACCCAACAATTCTGTCCACGCAGGGGGTATAATAAAGCGTCGTAGCGGGATAAGGTGGAATCACAGCCAAATCAAGATCAAGTATCCCCTATGTTAAAAGATAGCCCTACGTCTACCCCTGCTTTTAAACTCACCGAACAAGACCGTCTGGCGTTGAAGAGTTTGGTAGATTACTCTGGGGTAGATTCTGTTCCGGAAGTTTGGGCGATTGCGGCGCAAAAGTATGCCAATATCGTCGCTTTGCACGACCCCCATGCCAAACCAGAAATAATTCTCACCTACGCTCAACTGTACCAGCAGATGCGGCAATTCGCGGCTGGATTGCAAGTATTGGGAATCGTACCAGCATACGAACCTCCCAGAGTTGCCTTATTTTCCGATAACTGTCCCCGTTGGTTGATTGCGGATCAAGGGATAATTATGGCAGGGGCAGCAAACGTGGTTCGCAGTTCGGGGGCGGATAAAGACGAACTGCTGTATATTTTGGCAAATAGTGGCAGCAACGCTTTGGTGGTAGAAGACCTGAAGACGTTGAAAAAATTGGGGGATCGCATCTACGATCTTCCCATCCAATTAGTCGTGTTACTCTCGGATGAACAACCCGATGCCAAAGGTATCTTAAACGTTTTCAACTTTGCCCAAGTGATGGCAAAAGGAGAAAATCAACCTTTACAGCCAGCTAACCAAAATCGGGAAACCTTGGCAACCCTACTTTACACCTCCGGGACGACGGGGAAACCCAAAGGCGTGATGCTGTCCCACGGGAATTTATTGCACCAAATCGTAACGATAGGGGTAATTGTACAACCATCGGCGGGCGATCGCGTCCTCAGCATCCTGCCAACGTGGCACGCTTACGAACGCAGTTGCGAATACTTTCTGCTTTCCCAAGGCTGCACCCAAATTTACACCAATCTCCGCCAAGTCAAACAAGATTTAAAGAAATTTCAACCCCAATTTATGGTAGGCGTTCCCCGCTTGTGGGAATCTATCTATGAAGGGGTGCAAAAATCTTTCCGCGAACAACCTCCAAATAAGCAAAAACTGATTAATTTCTTTTTAGGCATCTCTCAGCAATATATCGAGGCGCGGCGAATCGTTCAAGGGTTGCATCTGGAAAAACGCAATCCTTCTAGTTCCCAACGCCTGGTGGCTAAAATTAAGGCAGCTGTCCTGTCGCCACTCCACGCTTTAGGGGAAAAAATCGTTTATCGTAAAGTCCGGGAAGCCACTGGCGGTAAAATTAAACAAGTCATCAGCGGCGGCGGTTCCCTGGCGATGCACTTGGATACCTTTTTTGAAATCATCGGCATTGAAGTGCTAGTCGGTTACGGTCTAACAGAAACTGCGCCCGTTGTCACCGCCCGTCGTCTTGATGATAACTTGCGCGGTTCCGCTGGAAAACCCTTACCCGGTACAGAAATTCGGATTGTAGACCCGGAAACCTGGAAAGATGTTAAACCAGGTTCTCGCGGTTTAGTCTTAATTCGAGGGCCGCAGGTGATGCCAGGATATTATCGCAATCCGGAAGCAACTGCGAAAGCGATTAATTCAGAAGGATGGTTCGATAGCGGTGACTTGGGTTGGGTGACGAATAAAAATGACCTGGTGCTGACAGGAAGGGCAAAAGATACGATTGTTTTAACCAACGGGGAAAACATCGAACCGCAACCAATTGAAGATGCTTGCTTGCGGAGTCCGTACATCGACCAGATTATGCTTGTGGGACAAGATATGCGATCGCTCGGTGCATTAATTGTGCCCAACCTGGATGCCCTCCAGCAATGGGCGGCGTCGCAAAACTCGATCTTGCGCCTACCCAATCAAACCCTTCCCCCCGACGCTAAAGGCAAGCCAGAAATCGATCTAAATAGTAAACCGATTCAGGACTTATTCCGCAAAGAATTAAACCGCGAAGTCCAAAACCGCCCCAGTTACCGTCCCGACGACCGCATCGGCGCGTTTAAATTGATTTTAGAGCCATTTTCCGTCGAAAATGGCATGATGACCCAAACTTTGAAAATCCGCCGCCCCGTCGTAACGGAACGCTATCGCGATATGATTGACGGGATGTTCTAAATGCCGTCAGCATAATGTAGGGGCTTTCTCATTTGTGCCAACAATTTCTGGGATTCAACCCCAGGTTGTCTGGACAAAAGCGAAGTCTCCGTTCGTAGTAGGCGCTTTAGCGCCAGAACCGTTCGTAGTAGGCGCTAAAGTGCCAGAACCGCTCGTAGTAGGCGCTTTAGCGTTCCCGGTGAGGTGGGGGCGGGTTTATATCAACTGTGGTTGGTAAAACCCGCCCCTACACAACTGAGTCTTGACAAAAAGCTGACAACATGCTCCCGCACTGAACTAACAATATAAATATGGAAGTCTCGACCAACAAACTGCTGCTGAAACGACCAGTCAACGTTAAAGCAATTGTCACTCCCCGCTGGAAAGAAGAAGCCCAGCAACAGCTGCAATTGCAACTGAATCAACTCGACCAACAATTGCAACAGCTAGAAATTCAAGGACAGCGGGCGATTAACGAAATTCAAAAACAAAGCATCCAACCCCCTGGGCCGCAAGTAATGCAACAAATTGAGAGCATTCAATCCCAAGTGAATCAAAGGAAAAGCGAACTGCTAGACCAGAAAAATCAGCTGCTGCAACAACTCCAGCAAGTGCAGGTACTCGAACTCAACCAAGAAGTCAATCAAGGTACGATTGAAAGCGTATTCACCATCGAGCCTGGAGAAAACTTAATCCAGAAAATGCAGGTAGAAATTCTGCTGCGCGATGGGATGGTGGAAGAAATTCGCGGCGATATTTAACTCAAGTTGCTAGTTATCTCAAACAAGCGGCTAATGGCTAATGGCTAATGGCTAATGTCAGGAAAAATGCTATAAGAGTAAGCTGGCAATTAGCAAGCTAGAAATTAGCAAAGCCGTTGATAACTAGCAAGTTGCGTTAATTAGAAATAGAGGTAATGGGTAATGGGTAATTTCAGATGGCAAATTAAAGAGGCACGGAGAAATCTGCAATTTGAAATCTAAAATATGAAATAATTACCAATTACCAATTACCAATCAGCAATTAGCAATTAGCAACTAGCAATGATTCACGAAGTTTTTATGCCCGCCCTCAGTTCCACGATGACAGAAGGCAAAATCGTTTCCTGGGTTAAGTCTGTGGGGGACAAAGTAGAAAAAGGCGAAACCGTCGTGGTGGTGGAGTCGGACAAGGCAGATATGGACGTAGAATCCTTCTATGAAGGCTATCTGGCGACCATCGTCGTGCCGGCGGGGGAAGCAGCGCCGGTGGGTGCTGCCATTGCCTTGTTAGCAGAAACAGAAGCAGAAATTGAACTGGCAAAACAGCAAGCAGCAGGCGGAAAAACCCCAGCCGCCGCACCAGCACCAGCAGCACCAGCGGCGACGCCAGAACCAGTTGCCGTTGCAGCAGAAACACCGAATGGCGCTAAGAGAAGCGAACGCATCGTAGCATCCCCCCGCGCCCGCAAGTTGGCAAAAGAACTCAAAGTTGACTTAAACGGCCTCAGCGGTAGCGGCCCCCACGGTCGCATTGTGGCAGAAGATGTAGAAGCAGCGGTAGGAAAAGCACCCGCACCCGTCGCCTCTGTCGCCCCCGTAGCGCCCGTAGCGCCCGTAGCGCCCCCACCCGTCGCACCAGCAGCCAAACCCACCGCCGCACCCGTCAGCGCCCCCGCAGCGGCAATTCCCGGTCAAATTGTACCGTTGACCACGCTGCAAAATGCCGTGGTGCGGAACATGATGGTGAGCTTGGAAGTGCCTACCTTCCACGTCGGCTACACCATAACCACCGATAATCTGGATAAGCTCTACAAGCAAATCAAATCCAAAGGCGTCACCATGACGGCGCTGCTAGCCAAAGCGGTAGCGGTGACGCTGCAAAAACACCCGCTACTGAATGCGAACTACACCCCTCAAGGGATTCAATATCCAGCGGCAATTAATATAGCCGTAGCAGTGGCGATGGATGACGGCGGGTTAATTACCCCCGTATTGCAAAAAGCCGACCAGATGGACATCTACTCGCTTTCGCGCACTTGGAAAGATTTGGTAGACCGCGCCAGAACCAAACAGTTGCAACCCCAAGAGTATAATTCCGGTACGTTTACGGTATCGAATTTAGGCATGTTTGGCGTAGACCGCTTCGATGCCATCTTACCCCCCGGACAAGGGTCAATTTTGGCAATTGGGGCATCTCGCGCCCAAGTCGTAGCAACGGAAGATGGGATGATGGGCGTGCGGCGACAAATGCAAGTTAATATTACCTGCGACCACCGGGTAATCTACGGTTCCCACGCGGCGGCATTCTTGCAAGATTTGGCGAAGTTAATTGAAACCAATGCTCAATCTTTGACGCTGTAGTTCACAAACCTTGCCCCTACCCAATTTTTTGTAGGGGCGAGTTGATTTTGCCATCTAACTCAAGTTGCTAGTTATCTTAAACCTGGAGCTAATGGCTAATGGCTAATTGCTAGTGTTAGGAAAAATGCTGTATTAGCAATTAGCAATTAGCAATTAGCAAGAAACAAAGGTGATGGGTTGGTCGTGCGTAAGTCCTGGTACTTATTCATATTGCAGCGTTATACCGGGCATCAATCTCTGCCAGTTTGCCAAGCTTTTATTTTGCCAAGCAATTTTTTTAGAAGCGCGTACAACTAACTGAATAATCTTCTTATTTCGCACTCCGATTACAAACCGAGATAAGATAGTCATCCCCGAACTATTAAGAAATTCTAGTTCTTGTAGGTTCATGGCAATTACAGGTGGCTTTTGCGCTATTATCGCCTCCAGCAACTCCTCTAGAGGTTTATAGTCAGCGATTTGGCTTTCGCGTATTAACCCCTGGAAGTTCACGGTTGCCGTTTCCGGATCGTACCATACCCTGTAATCATTCGTCTTTACTTCCACTATCCTAACCCTCGACTTCATAGTTATTATTTGAATCTATCTTAATCTGGGGGCTAGTGGATGTTGCTTGAGAATCCGGGTTTCTGTAAGATTTATAGCGGATTGCTTTCCCCATGAGGTACACCGCTTCGTTTGTATAGCGGCACCCTTAAGGGTGCCGCTATACAAACGAAGCCAAAAGGCTTTCCCTGACTCGAAAAGCAATCCGCTGTAGCTATTTCTGCTGCAAAACAACCAAGGTAATATCGTCAAAAACTTTCGGCAAGCCGATGTGCCGCCGCACATCTTCAATCGCAGCTTGCCGAATTTCAATAGCTGCCTTGTGACGATTTTATCTCACTAATTCGCACAGTGCTAATTGCTAATTGCTAATTGCTAATATAGTATTTTTACTGAGTAGGGGCTATCGCATTTGCGCTGTTATCTTGTCCGTAAACCTGCAATATTTCTAGGCAAATGCGATAGCCCTTACACGCCATTAGCTGCTATGGATGAGATAACTAGCAACTTGAGTTAATAGGGAATTTATCAAGCAAAGTGGGGGTACACCTCATCTTCAAACAACTTTTGCATCTCTGGATCGTTTTGATCGACTAGCTCCTGGTAATCTTGTTGCACTGGAATCTTGTAACTAGCTTGGCGGCTGGCAATCTGTGGCAACCATGTTGTGTGCAACGTAAACCCAAACTTGAGGTCGAGATGATGTAATCGACATAGAGGTCCCTTTGCTAGATCGTTAGCATCGAAAATCCAGATTTCATTTTTGTCTTCAAAACAAACGGCACACACGATGTAACCGTTCGTCGAACTGTCACCATTCCCACGGGGTACAAACTGTGGTGAGAGCATCATGTACCCACAAGGAAACTCATAGCGATCGGCGATGACCATTGACTTTGTATGTAGTCGAAACAAGCAAGGTGGTATGCCATTCTTAGCGAGGCTGAGAACTTGTGATTTGGGAATTAGTTGATACTTATAATCCTTGTGTAAATCGAAAATGAATTTTGTCATCAGTTGTGGCCAAAGTCCAAAAGAACTCCAGTAGATGTTTTCCATCTGTCCTGGAGGCAAGCTTGTAGGCAATCGATCAAGATATGAGTAGAGATCTACACCCCAAGTACACCTAAAGTCCCAGATAACTTTTGACTCAATCAGCTTTCCTGTCTCTCCGTTGATTGCATAACGTCCCATACGGCTGATATCCATTTCATCGTGTTCCATACCATGCAGGTAAGATGGTACAGGATGATGGGGTTTGTAGGCAGAAACATCATACTTCCTGAGCCATGCGGAAACTTGCATTGCACAAATATGCGCTACGTGAAGTGTAATCTCTCCTTGGGGATTATCATAATCAACCAGAAAGTGAGCAGCTTGGAGTGGAATCACCACTTGTTGCACAACAACTTCAACTTCTTTCTGACTGGATGCTGGAGTTTGTTTTGCTTTCACGTCGGATCGACGCACAATATAGACCTTAGAATCTGGACAAGCCGGACGTTCGATTAAGTGCCTCAAAAGTGTTTCTAGTTCTTTATTTTCTGTAAAGTAACTATTTGTCACTTGTGACAGTCCAGCTGTAAAAGCCGTATCCATCAAGACTACATAATCTTTAGTTACTCCAATTTGATGAATGGTTTGTTCAATCCTGACTGGTGAACCATCAGGCAGTATCAGCTTCCATCGTTTGAGTTCGCCGACACCATCCCAGCAAATCAGATAAGTGAAATCTTCCATTTCTATTTCAATTATCTTTTCAAGCAAATTCATTCTTTTTAATTTTAAAATATCTATAATTTTGAAATGGTTTTTCTGAAAGACATTTGAGAAGGACTCACCTACAGATTTAAACAAACGAAATATTTCTGTTTTTTCATTAATTTTATTGAGTTTGTTAATCCAAGCCATGTCTTCTATGAAAGTACTTACTGATTTGCCATAATTAACCGTAAACATTTGACTTTCGTAAGCATCAAAGGCAGGATGAGCAGTACTAAGAATACTTTTGAAGGGAAACTTTTTTGCATTAATCGGAAAGTTTACCCAATCAAGTTGTCCGCGCCACTCTTGATTCGAGCCAATTGGTGTTACCACTTCCAGGGTGTCTGTATCAATTTCATAAGGACGACCTGCATCGTAGGTAACTAACAAACGCTCCTGTGAGTCCTGAGCGAATTTCATTTTCAAAAAGTCCGTATTTAGTTGATTGCGGAGGCCAAGCGAGAGAGAAAACCTTAAGATGCCATAATTGCTAAATTGATATTTACCATACTTTGTTCCAGGCTGTGTTGCCTTATCAGCGTAGTAATCTGGTGGTTTGACAAGGCGAGTCTTCACCCTCACTTCACCGGGTTGATTAAAGTCAAATCGGTAAATCATCCCGTCGCCATTTAACAATGAGTCTCCGTCTGGATAGGGAAGACCTCCAGAGTTGACAGAACCGACTGGCGCAACGATAAATACGTGACCTTGGATATCTTCTGGTAAGTTCCCTTCAATCTTCAGTTTGACGTCATCGAGTTCATCTCGACTTGCTCTCATAATCGATTCTGGGACTTTACAGTAGCCTTGAGTTACAGCTTCAGTCAGGTCTTGAGTTGGTTCGCTCATGTGACTCTCCTGGGTTGAGATGTGCCAATATTAACAGTGTAGATTGGGTTCGGCGCGATATGCCAAAGGCACGCGCAAGGGACGCCAGACGCAATTTATACCATTTTATAGGGTGAATGGCAGGGAAAGCTCTCTCTAAAAAATTTTGCTGTTCTCACATCTTGCACCATTCTCAACAAGCCTTGAAACCCTTGTTTCTTTACGAAAAATCTAGGCTTTCAAGTTTAGCTATTTGCCAGAAACTTTGGTGTGAGCCAGGGTGCAAGATCTGAGTGTTGCTACAATCCCACTTTTAAGTAGATTTTGGATCTCCATCAAAGTGCGGATACACTTCATTAACAAACAACTCCTCAACCTCTTTCTTCAACTGTAAAGGGTAAGGAAATTTTTCTAATAAATCTTGGTAATCTTCCCTCACTGAAATGTTGTAGCTAGCTTGGCGAGTGCCAATATTTGGTAACCAAGCTGCGTGCAAAGTATACCCAAAATTAAGTGAGGGTTGTCTCAGCTTACACTTTGGTCCCTGCTTTAAGTTTTTGGCATCAAAAATCCAGAATTCATTGCTATTTTTAAACAAAACCGCACAGACAATGTAACCGTCTATTGAACTATCTTCACCATCTTTACGCGGTACGAACTGGGGGGAATTCACTGTGTAACCACTGGGAAACTCATAGTGGTCGGCGATCTCCATCGACGATGTATGTAGCCGGAACAAGCAAGCTGGTATGCCTTTTTCTGCTAACCTCAAAACCTCTGACAGCGGCACTTGCTGGTACTGATAGTTTTGATATAGGTCGCACATGGACTTTGTCATCAGTTCTTTCCAGAGTCCAGAAGAAATCCAGTAGATATCTTCGAGTTTCCCTGGAGGCATATCTGAATGTATTCTGTCATGGTATGTGTATATCCCTGGCCCCCACGTGCATTGGCGATCCGAGATGATTTTTGACTCAATAGGCTTTTCATAAGACGCACGGGAAGCGGGAAACTCAGTCTCTTTAGAGCTGAGAGGAAAGCGACGCGAGCGATTTTAATCGCAGTCGTATTTCAGAATCAATGATGGTGAGGATCTTCAATATAGCGCTTTACTGCATCGCTGCTAATATTGCCAGCAGTACTAACAAAATAGCTGTTTGTCCAAAGAGACGGCAGCTTTTTTAATTGGGGGAACTCTCTTCGTAGATAGTAACTAGATCTACCCTTAAAAGCCTTGACCACCAAGTGAGGAGTATCAGTAGGCTTGACATTTGTTGCATAACAATTGACATAGGTATCGTAGTCGATTACCATAAGCATGTCAACAAGTTCGCAATTTATGCCAAAAACCAAAGAAAGCATAGGTGTCCAGCAAATATTGCTGCACCCAGACCCAGAAACCAAAGCGATACTAGAATACCTCTGTCAACAATCGGGCAAGCTCTACAACAGTGGAGTTTACATCGCTAGACAAGTTTTTTTCAAAACCAGCAAATTGCTGACCGGAAAGTTTGACCTAATCTACGAACCATCAGTCTCAAAATCGGCAATCGCTCAGTCCCTACCATCCACACCAATGCAGCAGACATTGATGTCAGTTGCAGAAGCATTCAAGTCTTTCAAGGGGTTGAGAGATTTGCATTTTCAGGGTGAATTACACTTTAAGCCACGCCCACCCAACTATCTCAAAGGCTCAAAACTGTTCAAAGTTACCTATCCTAACTCTGGCGGTCAAAAGCCAATTCTTATTGATGGCAACTTGAAGTTTTCTCTGGGATTAACCGTTAGAAGGTGGTTTGGGATATCGGAATTCTTTCTGCCTATGCCATCAAACATCGACTGCTCAAAGGTTAAAGAATTTACCATCTTGCCCAAAAACGGTGCATTTTATTTAGAACTGTCCTATCCAGTTCAAAAAGAAAAGCACGATTTATATATAAATCGTGCTTTGTCAATAGACTTGGGAACCGCCGATAACCTAGCGGCCTGTGTCGATACCTTGGGTAACTCTTTTTTAATTGATGCTCGCGCTATAAAGGCGATGAATCAACTGTGGAACAAAAAGGTAGCGACTCGCAAACAGAGTAGGCCGGAGGAATATTGGGATAAATGGTTAGATAGGATTACTCGCAAGCGCAACCATCAAATGCGCGATGGAATCAACAAGGCAGCTAAAATTATTGTTCGACATTGTTTGAAACACCAGATTGGCACTTTAGTTATTGGCTGGAATGAAGGCTTTAAAGAAAGTGCTAGCCTTGGTCGAGTCGAGAATCAGAAATTTGTCCAGATGCCCTTGGGAAAACTGAAGGAGCGACTGAAGCAACTTTGCAGTTTACATGATATTAGATTTGTAGAAACTGAAGAGGCTTACACTTCTCAGGCTAGCTTTCTTGATGGTGACTCCCTACCCAAATATGGCGAAAAGCCAGATGGGTGGAAAGCGTCAGGTAAGCGCATATATCGCGGGCTGTATCGTTCTGCTAACGGTTCGGTTGTTAATGCCGATCTGAATGCTTCTGCTAATATTTTGCGTAAAGTAGCCAGCAATCTAAGCTTGGACTTAGGCTTACTGGGTAGGCGGTGTTTGACGACCGCAGCGAGGGTTAGGCTTTGGTTAAAGCCTTCTCTGTCCGCAGAATCTCAGCGTCTTCAGACCTGAGAGTGTCAATTGTGCTTTCTACGTCGATAACATAGCGTCCCATGCGACTGATATCCATCGGATTCATTGTTATCCCAGACAAGTAAGAAGGTAAGGAATTATGGGGTGAATAAGCAGACACATCATATTCTCGCAGCCATTCCGATACCTCCCAAGCACAAATATGCGCCATATGAAGTGTGATTTGTCCGCGTGGATTTTCATAGTCCACTAAAAAATCTGCTGCTGGGAGTGGTATCACAACCTTCCACGCTACAACTTCAACTTCTCGCTGATTGCGTGCAGCACTTTGTCCAGATTTTAGGTAATCACGAGGAACAATATATATAGTGGAATCCGGCAAAACTGGACATGTCAGTAAATATCCCAGCTGTCTTTCCAATTCCTTGTTGTCAGGAAAAGGATTATTGAGCAACTGCCCTAACCCAGCTTTGAACGCTGTGTCCATAATTACTACGTAGTCCCTAGTAACTCCAATCTGATGTATGGTTTGCTTAATTTTGATCGGTGAACCATCAGGGAGGATCAGCTTCCATCGTTCCAGGTTCCCTAAACCATCCCAGCGAACCAGATAAACAAAATCTTCTACACCGATTATCTTTTCAATTAAGTTCGTACAAAATTGAAAAAAATTTTCAGAAAATGGAGAAAATATACTAGAGAAATTTTTGAAAATATTTTCGCTCAAAAACTTAGCGCTCTTTTTCAGAAACTCATCAACTTCTTGCGGTAGTTGAGATAGCTTGTGAATCAAAGGTGTGGTTTCAAGAAGACTGCCTAACGACCTGCCATAATTGACCGTAAACATCTCTTTAGTGTGGGCATCAAATACTGGATGGGCGGTGCTAAAAACTGGTTTAAAGGGCAAGGAAAGCGACATTGCTCCCCTCCACTCTTGATTTGCCCCAACTAAAGTCACAATTTCAAGGGTTTCTGTATCAATTTCATAGGGACGACCCGCGTCATAAGTTACTAGCAGACGCTCAGGTTCGTCCTGAGAGAATTTCATGGGCAGAAAACCTGTATTCAACTCGTTACGAGCGCCAAGAAATACGGAAAACCTTAAGATGCCATAATTGCTAAATTGATACTTTTCATACTTTGTTCCAGGTTGGGTTGCCTTGTCAGCGTAGTAACATGGCGGTTTGACGAGGCGCGACTTCAACCTCACTTCACCCTGCCGATCGAAATCAAGTCGATAAATCATGCCGTCGCCATTCAACCATGAGTTTCCATCAGGGTAAGGAAGACCTCCTGATTCGACGCTTCCCACTGGAGCGACAATAAAGACGTGACCTTGCAAGTCCTCTGGTAGTTCCGCTCTGCCAAACCTACTCAAATCTACCTATGAGACTGGTTAAGGCGTGGCTTCCTGCTTCCACCTTGGGAGTCGGCGAAAACAGTCCCCAGGCGTAAATTCGGGAGCAGCTCTCCCTACTCGCTCTAAGTTTAACGCTGCATTTAAGTCTCTATCACATGTCCAACCACATTTTTCACACTGAAAAATCCGCTCTGATAAAGATAAAGACTGTTTCACCTCACCACAACAATGGCAAGTTTTAGAACTCGGAAACCATCGAGAAACGACGAGCAGTGAGCAACCATAAAGTTGACATTTATATTGCAACTGTCGCTTGAATTCGTAAAAACTTCCATCAGCAATAGCTAGGGCTAATTTTCCATTGGCTAACATCCCGCTCACATTTAAGTCTTCAATTACCACCACACCGTGGTTCTTGGCGAGGTAGGTTGTTAACTTGTGTAAGTAGTCACGGCGAATGTTAGCAATTTGGCTATGCAACCGCGCTATTTTTTTGGCTTTTAGCCAATTTTTCTCGCCAAGTTGTTTGTGCCGATGGCTCCATTGCTAGTGAGCCAGCCTTTTGAGCAGACCGCGAGTTTTTTTGGCTCCGACAAAAACTTCCCCAGTTGAAAGTGTGGCTAAATTTAATATTCCTAAGTCTACCCCAACAATATCAATTGCTTTTGGGGTACATGTGGGTTCCACCTCTAGTTTAAACGAAATGAACCATCGATCCGCAAGGCGGCTAATCGTTACTGTATGAGGTGTGATGCCATTAGGCAAACGTTCGTAGGTTTTTAATACTCCGATGACAGGAACTTGTATTTTGAAGGGGCTGATGATTTTGATCGTCCCTTCTAAGGTAAATGAATCGTGCCGTCCTTTTTTCTTGAATTTTGGCGTAGCAGCTTTCTTCTCAAAGCATTTCTTCCAAGCTGCTCTTAAATGCATTAATGCATATTGAGGGGCAGTTTTGGAAACTTCATAGTACCAAGGATATTTGGATTTGACTAATGCTACTAGCCATTTATGTAAATCGATGGCGCTGGGGAATTTGATTTTATCCTCTGGGTGGGTCTGATTGTGGTTTAAGATGGCTTTGGTTAACCCTAATCCCCAGTTCCAAGCATGACGTGCTACTCCTGCATGTTTGGCAAGCAGTTGAGCTTGAGTGTTTTTGAGTTGGATTTGGGTTTTAAATCCGAGTAGCACGAAAGGGTTGGTCTTGACTATCTGCTCTTGAGTGTAATTATGCAATTGGCTTGGTTTGGCCAACTCAAATCTTCGCAAATCTTTACACTCACTGTGGTTTTAGAGAGATTTAAGTAGATTTGGGCAGATTTTTTGTCACTGTTTTTAGCCCCCTCAATTTCCAGTTGGATGTTATCTAGTTCTTCCCGACTTGCCGTCATCATCGACTGGGGAACTGGGGGACAGTCGCTCTTTACTGCTTTGGTGTTGCTCTGAGTTGGTTCGCTCATGTGACTCTCCTGGGTTGAGATGTGCCAATATTAACAGAGCAGATTGGGTTCTGCGCCATATGCCAAAGGCACGCGCAAGGGACGCAAGACAAAATTTATACTACTTTATCTAGTCAACGCTACTTAAAGCTCCGCTCCCATCCTCAGTCTTCCCGCAGGACTGACGCAAACACCAAAGTTTCTATGAAAAATCGTCGCAAGAGAACTAGAGATATGCCTCCCTTCCGCACTCGCGTTCGACGCAGAAACCCGGTTTCTCATCCTCAGTATTCCCGGACAAATGCCTAGAATCACAATATCGTTTCCGGTTAGTCAAGGCGGTTAGAGCAATTACCAACAAAGCTAATCCTGCCGATGCAACCAAATTTGCTCTCACCTATTTTTGTTTTAAAACCACCAACGTAATATCATCAAACACCTTTTGCTTGCCGATGTGCCGCCGCAGGTCTTCTATCACCAATTGCCGAATTTCTTGAGCCGATAGCAGCCGATTTTCTCTCACGACTTCGCACAGTTTTTCTAGGCCGTATTGCTGGCTATTCATATCTTCAGCTTCGGTGATGCCATCGGTGTAAAGCACCACCACATCCCCAGAATTTAACTGTATTTGGATTTGGGAGACAAAATCAGCAATTTCCTCATCCAACCCAATCGGAAATCCCAGATCTATTGTATCAATTCGCTCGATTTCTCCATCAGCACGCACGATAATTGTCTCTTCGTGTTGACCGCTGATGCTAAGTTTCCCTTTGGCATAGTCTAGTACGGCGAGGGTGAGATTTTTATCGGATTTCATCCGAGCGATGTTGTGATAAATCGTGCGGTTGAGGATATCTAAAAATTGTACCGGATCGGTAATCTTAGTTTCTTGTAGCGTTCTGACTGCGGTTTGGGTCATTAACATTAATACGCCGCTTTCTAACCCATGTCCGGTGACATCGCCGATGCTAATTTTCACCTTTCCATTCTCGGGTAGCACGTCGTAGTAATCGCCGCCCACTTGCTCGGCAGGTTCCATAAATCCAGCAATTTCTAAGTCTTCAACTGCCTCTAATTCTGCTTGTTTCGGTAAAATCATTTGTTGCAGTCGCTTGGTGATTTCCAATTCAGCATTGAGGCGAATATTTTCGGCTTTAAGTTGCTCGTTGAGCGCGGTAATTTCTTGATTGGCTTGCGCGAGTTGGGCGGTGCGTTCTTCTACTTTTTGTTCTAGGGTTTGGGCGTATTCTTCTAATTTTCGATAAGAAAGTCTGAGATTCTTCAACAAAACATATCCGATGCTGATTACAGCAGATGTAACAACAGAGAGGAGGGGAGCAAATGCAGGTATCCACCAACCTGATAGAAAGGCTAAATATGAGATAATAACAATACTGCCCCCGGCGATAAAAATGCCAACAACAGCCCATCGCCTGCGGAGGTACATTGAACCTAAAGTCGCACTACACCCAGACCAAAAAATAATCCACAGCCAATTTAAAGGTTGATTCCAAGCACGCAGCAGGGGACGACCTTCTATTGCTGCACTTAAAATTTGGCTGGTTATATTGGCGTGAATTACTACTCCCGGCGTCAGTTGGGAAATACCGAATAATTTGCTTGTATAAGGTGTTTGGAAAAGGTCGTTGAGGCTGGGTGCTGTTGCGCCGATAAAGACGATGCGATCGCGCATCAGCCCCTCTGGTATTCTATTCTCTAACACATCCTGCAGCGATATGTTAGGAAACCGATTCAGTTGCCCGCGATAGTTTAATAAAATCTGGTATCCCCCCATGTCCCCTTTGTGATAAACTCCCTCATTACCCGCCAAGGGAACAAAGACTGCTTTACCCAATCTATATATTTTTTTATTTTGAGCGATAACCTGAAGATTAATCCCTTCTTTTTCCAAATACATTAACGCTGTTTTGGTTCCCAGTCCCTCTCTAAACACACCTTTCTTATTTCCCACTAAAATTAAACTCCGCCGCACCTTCCCATCGGTATCTAATACTAAATCCGCCGCAGCTACTTGCTCTAGTTCTTTCAAAGTTGGGGGTGGTGCAATCGGTTCCCCGCCTACTTTTTCAATTCCAATTAAGTTGGGGTTAGACTTAAATAATTCAACTAATTCTTCATGCCCCGGTTCGACTGGTAAATCTCGATAAATATCGATGCCAATTGCTCTAGGTTCTTGGGCTTTGATGTTGCGAATAAGCCTTGCCATTGCCCGGTCGGACATGGGCCATTTGCGGACATAATTAATATCTGACTCGCCAATCGTTACAATGACAATGCGCTGGTCGATTGGCTCGGCTTTCCGCAACAGCACAAATTGATCGAAGATTGCCCATTCTAGTAACCGGAAAAAACCAGCCTGGGAGCCAACAATAATTAATCCAGCTACGCTGGTAGTAATAATTAATACTCCTCGCCATTGTCCGAGTCGCTGTTTTAGTTTTTTCCACATAGGTTATGGGTAATTGGTAATTGGTAATTGCTAATTTGTCATTATTACCCATTACCGATTACCAATTAGCTCTTCAGATTACAGCTGTTCTGCGATGGGTTGATTGGCAATCGCTTCCAATCCCACTTCTTTTAACAGATCTTTCCACTCGCTAGCCAAGGTGGCATTCCCCGGCTGTGTCAGTTTAGCCGACGCTAAGATTGCCACAGTATCGTACCAAATCCCCTGCTGGGCGTATTCTGTAGCCCGCTCTAGGGGCGTTTTAGTTGCATTTTGAGCCGTTTGGCTCTCGACTCGCCTGATCCACCCTATTGCCCCATTATTATCTGGTTGGAGAATTCCTCCGGGCTGGATGGGTGCAAAGAACCAGACGTAGTTTTTGCCAATCTCTAGTTCGGGGGCATCTTCTGGAAGGGTGAAACTGACAATTCCCCCCTGGCCAGAAATCTTCAGAATGGTTTGATAGTGATGATTTCTGCGTTCGTCTTGCACGCTAAAAAATACTTCTTTGCTAGCAGTCGGCGGTAAGTAAACAAAAAAGGTCGGACGTGCGGCTACTGTGCGTCCGTAGCGCGTTATTGGCAGCAATGCCCTCAAAGCGAGTTGTCCTTCGGTACGAGTGCCTCCCGATGCGGTGTTAGCGGGGGCGCTTTCTCCCGGCGTTTGGAATCTCACATTGCCGCGACTGCCGCCGCCGATGGTGTTCCTGGGTGTAGCCTCTCCTGGGGCGGCGAATCGCACGTTCCCCCGCGTCCCGCCCCCCGTCGTGTTAACGGGTGCAGCATCTTCTGGGGGCGCAAATTTGACGTTCCCGCGCGTCCCGCCGCCGGTAGTGTTATTGGGTGCAACTTCTCCGGGTGCAGCAAATCTGACGTTACCGCGCGTCCCGCCGCCGATGGTGCTTCTCGGTGCGGCTTCTCCTGGGGCTTCAAATCGCAGACTAATCAGAACATCTCTGTCTTGCCCAATCGGTTTTGGAGTTGCTTGTACCGATTGGTAGAAGCTACTGGCAATAACAGCGACACCGCTGAGGGTTGCTGATAACCAGGTGGTAAAAGTGGTGGGTTTGAATTGAGTCATAGTGCGATCTCTGGTGAGCGATTTTATTAAAATTTCCTTAAGAAGATGGCTCCTGTTATTTAATACTAATTTACAACCAATTGCCGACTAAAACAAACGATGCCCAAAAATAGGGATGGTCGAATAGGGGATTTTTTAACAGAGCGAGTTGAGCTTGACGCAGAGCTTCGGCCTTGGTTATAGATGAATTTGACTGCGTGAGTTGGCGATAAAACTCGCTCATCAAATTGGCGGTTGATTCGTCGTTGACCGACCACAGACTTGCCAGGGTACTGCTGGCGCCGGAACGCAGAGCCAATCCGGCTAATCCCAATGCGGCGCGTTTATCTCCCGATGCGGTTTGACAGGCGCTAAGCACTAATAATTCGATTGGTCTAAGTATTCCTACGCGCCTTTTTTGAAAAAATTGATCGAAATCTTGAATGCTAATCCGATCGTCCCAGGTGAGCAAAAATGTTTCTTCTGGGTTAGAACTGAATTGCCCGTGAGTTGCGAGATGAACGATTTCAAAAGATGTGGCGTTCATTTGTTCTTGGAATGTTTGACGGGTAAATTGTTTATCTAACAGCATTTTAGAATTCAGTTCAACAGCTATTTGCTTCAGTTCCACAAGGACGCCGGGGAGGGCGGAGAAACCTTGTCTAGCTTCGGTTAAACCGACGGTTAGGGCGGTAGGTTTTTGCCGTTCCAAACTTTGAGGAAACAGTTGCAAACCCGAACTGAGAGCGATCGCATATTTCTCAACTAAGTATTGTTTACCATCGTACAGCGCCGCCATTGGTAAATTTCTCAAAAAACCATCCGGTACAAACACTAAGGTGGTAATCTTGCTGTTGTTGAGGTCCGCTGCGGCGGGTTTGATCAGCCAGTCGTAGATTTGCTGAGAAAACCGCAATCGTTCTGGGGAGGAATAACCCAAATACAGGGATGAATACATTTTTTGCAAGATACTTTCCACTTGCGTTGCGCCGAGTGGGGTGCTGTAGTGGCGCAGGGGTTGCTTGGGCAATGATAGGATAACTTCTAAGCGATCGCTCAAAATAATCGGATAAAATACCGCTGCTTGGGTATCAATTTCATCAATTTGGGCTGGCTGAATATCCAAGCAAGCATCGCGAAAGAAGTTATCTAATTCTGCCAGTTGCAAAGCTTCGATGACTGTGCGCGCTTGTTTGATATCTTCTTGATTGGCATTTGGTTGCAACAACAAGCTGGCGAATTCCCGATAAACTGGTTCGACATGATCTCTAAAATTAAACTGGGCGTCAGGATTAATTGCCACCAAGTCGCTGCGGAGGGATTGCAGGTTATTATAAGCATTGCGATATGCTGCGATCGCTGCTGTTATATCCCCTTGCCGTTCGAGTATTCGCCCTAACTGCCAAGCAGCACGTGCGGTAATATCGTTTGCATCGATTTCTTGTGCAATTTGCAGTACTTGCTGGGTTAAATTTTTAGCATCTTGCCACTGTTGGTTTTGTTCGTAAAGCTTCCCCAGTTGATTGAGGGAATATGCTTCTGCACGTTTATCGCTAATTTGTTTGGCTTGTTGCACCCCCGTTGCCAAAATTTGAGCAACAGATGTAACAGATTCCCTTTCCCATTTACTCCCAAGCTCACCTGCTCCCAAGCTCACCTGCATCAAACTTTCTGCAAAATTCACCCTAGCGTAGATAGCGGCGCGACTGGGAGATAAATTGGATATTGTTGATTCTATTTCTGGGACTAAAGCGCGTGCTGGTTCCCACTGTTTTGTTTGTACAAACAAACTGAGTAGGTTAAGTTGAGCTTGGACGGATGCGAGCGCATTTTTTGCTTTTTTCTGGGCTGCTTGATAGTATGCCCGCGCTACTTCATATTCCTGTAAATCTCTGGCTATATTGCCAATGCTCAAAAGAGTTTCGCCCGGATTGGCACTAGCTCCCAGGCGCTGGCTAATTGCCCAACTTTGCTCTAACATTTCTTTGGATTGCAATAAGTCGCCGATTGTTTGCAAGGCAATGCCCAAACTCCGCAATCCATCGGCTTTTACTAGAGAATCCGGTTGGTTTTTCAACTCTCCTACCAACTGCTGTAGGAGTATTTTCGAGCGTCGATATTGCCCCAAAGCTTGCAAGGCATTTGCTTGGTTAATGCGGCTTCCCAGCTTTCCAATTTCGTTTTTGGCGCGAGCATAATTTTGTTCGGCTTGCTTCCAAGTTTCTAGGGCAGCTTCTGTTTGTCCTCGCGCCAGTTGGAGACTGCCTTTATTATTCAATGCTTGAGCTAAAATTGCGGTCGCTCTTGAGTCCTTGTTTTTTGGCAGTAAATTTATGCTGGTTTCTATAGCTTTTTCTGCCAGGGACCACTGTCCTAATTCTTGATATGCTGATGCCAGATAGTTGAGAGTTTGTGCTTGGTTTAAAATAGCGCCCTGTTTGGCATATAAATCTGCCGCTTGTTGCCAAAGATTTGCCGCTGCCGAAAACTGTCCCGCTTCGTATAATTGTCTTCCTTGTTGCGAGAGCATTTCTCTGGCGGTGGAGACAATTTGTCCTAACTCAACGATATGGGAATTTGGGGATGTTACCTGTTGCGCGAGCGCTGGAATTCCTGCTGTTACCAACAACAAACTGAGCGCGAACAAACAAGGCATTAGCAATAATGTTCTTTGGCTTCTAGCGCTTTGTGCTATCGCGCCGAGCTGAAAATATTTTTTTTTGTGTTTTTGGGCGATCTTCATCTCTACTAGACTGGTTAATTGCCTTAATTTTATGTAGAATTTTTTTCAAACTCAATTCTGACAATCGCGCCAGCTTCGTGTTTAACATAGTTTTTCGATAAATAGTAGCTAGCGCTCGCCGTCAATTGTAGCTCGCTTCATTAAACTTATTTTTACCTAAGTATTTTTTCTGAGTCAACCCCGAAAAACTTGCTCGGGCTAGATTACCGTAATTTCACGGAGCTTTTCGGAATTGAGTCAGGAAATATACGGAACACGACTGACGCAAAGAAAGCGGGTTTCTATGAATTGATCCCAGGCAGAAACCCGGTTTCTACAACCGCAAAGAAACCGGGTGGCGATGAAAAATTGTCCCAGGGAAACTATTGATCGCAGCCAGAAACAAAGGTGATAGGGATCTGGGTTTCAATTAGGCAAATCTCTACATTGAGGAACTCGGAACGCCGAAGGACTGGGAGTACCTTGGGGCAGATGGGCGACCAATTCGACTTGCCCCGATGCATTAATTATCCAGCCAGTTGCTTCGACAATGCGGTCGGGAGGGGAGATAGAAGAGGACGCTCTGACGCTCTGACGCTCTGACGCGGAGAGTGAGGAGGAGGCGGGGACTGCTGCGCTCGACCTGTTTCCTTGGTTAGACAAATCCCCTTGTGCAAAATCTTGCAGATCTCGCCACACCGTCGGCGCGGACAGCGTCGCCGTTGGGTCTTCCGGTAAGCCGCCGCGTCCGATGACGGTAAAGGAATTGCCTTGTTGTGCAGCACATCCCACCTGTATTTGGTCGCTCTTGTCGGTGACATTTTCGGGTAAATTGACTAACCCAGCACTGGAATTGACTTCGGGATCGGTAATTTGCACTACGCCAGCGACGCCGAGTTGGGAACTAGCGGTGATGCGGCTATTGGGCGCAAGGTAGATGCCTTGAGTATTAATCGCAATGTTGCCGCCTGCACCCTGGAAGGCGTTGGCGTTGATGCGGCTGTTTTCTAGGACGGCTAAAGTATTGGTGTTGAGGTTAATGTTGCCCCCATTGCCGTTTCCGCGTGCTTCGGCGTTGATTTGGCTCCTGTTGCGAAGTTGGAGGGAACCCACGCGCAACGAAAGGTTTCCCCCTTCCCCAGAGGCGGTGGATGCGGTGATACCGCCGCCGCTGTTTAGAAAGATAGAATTGGCTCGAATTTGCAGATTTCCGGCATTGCCCGTACCATCATTTTTGACTGTGACTAGCGCCCCATCGGAAACGCGCAGCACGGGGGTGTTGATGGTGACATTTCCCGGACTGCCAGATGGTATGGGGGCAAGTCCCAAAAGCTGTTGTAAAGCGGGATCGGGGGTGTTAGCGGCTGAACCTACCTGAGAGGGGGTGATTAAGCTGGGACTTCGCACTGTGCCGCTAATCTCTACAGAATCGGAAGCGTTGACGGTTACGTTACCTGCATTGCCACTTGCGATCGTATTCGCATCGACTCTACCGCCATCTCGCAGCACTAATCTGGCTGTATTAACGGTGATGTTGCCTGCATTTCCAGCATTGAAAGTGGTAGCAGACAAATTGCTGCCCGAAAAATCTGGACTGGCTCCAACGATTTCTATAGAATCGGTAGCATTAACCTCCACATCGCCACCGCTGCCAGTTCCCAGAACCAGAGAGGATACGAGCGCTCCATCGAGAATCTGCAACCGCCTTGTAGATAATGTCAGATTTCCGGCTCTTCCGGCTCCAAAAGATGCGGGACTGATCAGACTGACTATGGGAACACCAGATGAATTGAGCTGAGTTCCAGCCACCTGGACAGACTCGGATGCTTTGACACTCCGCCGCTTGAAAGACGGCGGATTCTTGGTTCACAGAGCGATCTTGCCCAGACTTGTTGCCAAATCCGGGTAGAGGATCTTCTCTCCCAAAGCGTTAATTCCCGTGTGCCCCACGGTACTTGTTAACTGATAGCCAGTCTGCTTCAGCGCCTTATCCAAAATATTAATTGCCGCATTATGGTCACGATCTAAAACGCATCCACATTGACAAATATGAGTGCGAACAGACAGCGACTTTTTCACTATTTCACCGCAACTAGAACAATTTTGACTGGTATATTGAGGCGGTACTCCTACCACCACTTTCCCATAAACCCTACCCAAATATTCCAACCATTCGGTGAATTGCGACCATGCAGCATCGCTGATAGACTTGGCTAAATGGCGATTTTTCACCATGTTTCGGACTTGCAGTTTCTCAAACGCCACGAAATCCCTCGATTTCACCACGCACAATACCGTCTTAACGGCAAAGTCTTTACGCTGGCGGGAAACTTTTAGATGCTTGCGCCCCAACTTTTTAATTGCCTTTCGGCGATTGTTGGAGCCTTTCTTTTTCTTGGAAACGCGACGATGCAACCTTTTTAACGCCTTCTCGGATTTACGTAGGTGGCGGGGATTCTCTACCTTGTTCCCTTCGGAATCGGTATAAAAGGCTGCTAATCCAACATCCAATCCGATGGTTTTACCAGTAGGCTTAACATTTATGTTGCGTTCTGCTTGAATGACAAACTGAATGTAATAGCCATCGCTACGCCGTACTATTCTTGCCCGCTTAATCTGTTCTGTTTGGTAATAGTGCAGATCTCGCGTCCCGAGCAGTTTTAACCTACCAATGCCGCATTTATCGGTAAAGTTGATATGTTTGCGGTTGTCTGATAGCTTCCACCCAGTGGTTTTGTATTCCACGGAGCGGTTACGTTTCTGAAATTTGGGATACCCTTTCTTTCCCGGCTTGCCAGACTTGCAGTTATCGTAAAATCGCTGCACCGAAAACGATGCTCGTTCGGTCGCTGCTTGCCTCGCTTGGGAATTAAGTTTATCTGCCAACTCGAATTCTTTGGCTAGGATGGCGCTCTGCTTGCTAAATTCAGACAGTTTAACGCCGCGATTGTCCATCCAAAATCTAATGGTTTTGTTGCGAACGAATTGAAATGTTCGGATCGCTTCGTCGATTGAACGGTACTGTTCAACTTTTCCTTTGATTTTAAATTCGTAGACAATCATGGCGTTGTTTTATCGACCCGTGGTTATTGTACAGCCTGTCTTAGGGAGTTTGTATTCCCTAACCTATTCCGTAACAAAATGTTATGTGTGACCGCAACTAAAGTTGCTCAGCTACGCTGCTCGATCACGCAATAAATTGACGTGGCTAAGAGCTTCCCGATCTTCTTAGGTAACAATAATGTCGCCGCTAGCTCCAGTCGCATAGGTTGGAGTACCCATTTGCGCCCCGCCTTGGAAAACCACCCGCCCAGCTGAAATTGTTATATTTCCTGAATCTCCCGCTTCTACAGTGTCATTAATCAAGCTGGTCGCCAAAATGCTTGGTTTTGTTGTATTGGGAATGCCAAAGGCTTCTAGAGATCCAGAAAGATTTACGACTATATCGCCACCGCGTTGAGGCCCTTGGTTTTGAATATGCACAACTGAACCATCTCGCATCTCTAAGTTGCGCCCGCTTACCCGGATAGAGCCACCAGGAGCGCCGCTGGTATCGACTGCTGACAGGGAGAGTAACCGAATATCCCTGAAGTTTTTTATATTGTCATAACCCAACGTCCAACCCGTGACGGTTGAACTAAGGCTGACCTGTCCGTCAGCAACACCACCTAACTCAATCCTTCCTGACTCTGCCGTAAGTACACCCCCTTCTAAGATGACGTTCCCTCCCACCAGAGCCAGCGTATGTGCGTTCTGTACCTGTAAACCCTTTATCTGACCGATGATAAAAGGTGATATCTGTGGTTGTACGAGGTCGTGTCCCCCGCCTTGCACCCGAATATCCCCTGGATTCGAGCCGTATTGCAAGCCGATAGGAACATTCACTGTTAGCAGCGGTGGAGCATTAGGATTTGTAGCACTGAAAATGCTACCATCACCTAACCGAATGCTGTCGGCAGTACTGCCAATAAATGAACCTCCGATATCAAGTTTGGCGTTAGCGCCAAAGATAATACCGCTGGGATTAATTAAAAATAGACTAGCGTTTCCATTGGCACGAATTAACCCGTCAATGTTAGAAATTTGCCCCCCAGTGACGCGGGTAATAATGTTGTCAATGGTTGCGGCGTTGTTGAAAAATGCTGTATTCCCCGTGGGAACAGAAAATTCCCGGAAGCTGTGGAACAGGTTGCCCCCTGCGGTTGTTCCGCCGTCAATCGTGAAGATATTGCCGTTTGGGGTAACAATCGAATTAGTCGGCAGAGTCGCATCGGGGACAATTTGAGCAGCAACAGGGCTGTTTAATGCCCCACAAATCACCGCTAAGCAGGCGTAAGCAAACTTTAGTTGAAATAAACAACGCATCTGGTTCGAGGGCATTTTGTGCAGGCAGTTACATCCAGCCGCTCTGGATGAGGAAGGTATGCTAGGATCTATCCCTTATATTTTACTAATTTTTTTACATTTTTTTTATCTAGTATATTATTAATTTTTATTAAATCAACTTGTCTTTGAGTTGCCAATAAATTAGTTATGAGAATAATAATTTTTAATTAGAGAGGCTCAGATGGCACAACTGGGTAGACAGGAACTTGCAGATATTCTCAATGGATCTGCTTTTCTAGCCAGCGGTGGCGGTGGTTCGCGGGAGATGGGGGAACAGATCCTCAATTGGATTTTGGAGAAATCAGAGACAGTCGAACTAATAAAAATTGAAGAGGTAGCGGCAGAGCAATGGGGAGTCGTACCTTTTGCTGGGGGCGCACCCAGCAAGGTCCCACCTTCAACAAAGGATACTTTTTTACGTCTGGGATTTTCCTCTAAAATGTTTGCCAGTAAAGGCGAAAATTCCGCCGGTCGTTTCGCGCTCCCAGACTTAGAAAAAGTTGCGAGCGCTCCGTTTGATCTGCTAGAGAGCATCATGCTCCAGCAGAAGGAACTCCCAGAAAATCATTCTTTCGAGAGTTTCTCCTACGTAATGCCCCTAGAGATTGGCACCGGAAACACTTTTTTAGCCATGTTCGTAGCGGTAAGCAAGAGCATAGCTATAGTTGATTGTGACGGTGCTGGGCGATCGATACCCTCACTCAATATGCTGACATATTCTGTCAGCGATATTCCCGTTCATCCTGCCACAATGGCAACTATTACATCAGACCCAGAAAAGAAAACAAAGGTGGCGATCCACGTAGACCAAGTTTCTAAATCGAACGCTCTGATTACAGAAATAATGCAGACAAATGAATTTAACAATGAAGGTGTTATGGCGTCTTACGTGATGGACGGTAACACTTTACAAAATAAGCATCCAGTTATTGCTAACACAATTAGCCTCGCCCAAAATGTGGGGTCAGTTCTGCGTCAAGCAAAAGAGAAAGGAAAAGATCCAGTCGCCGCACTGTTGCAATTTTTTAACGACCCCGGTAGCGCTGATAATCCAAGTGCCTTTCTGCTATTCCAGGGAACTATTGCCAAAATTGATAAGCAAAATATTGGACGATTGGATAAGATTACTGTAGTCCTCAAAAAAGAGGAGGAGGAAGTTTGCGTCCTGGTGCTAAACGAAAATTTAATTGCTTGTCGCGATCGCTACCCATTTGATTCGATCGAACAACCCATCGCCATGGGGCCGGATCTAATTTGTTACTTGACTCCCGACGGGACACCCCTAACCAATGAAGAGATAAAAGAAGGTCAGGAGTTGGCTGTTATTGGCTTGAAAGCACCAGAGCAATCGCGTCAGACAGAGTCTATCATTAATAGCTATTTAGAGGGGCTTAAAATACTGGGATATAACGGCCTTTATGTACCGATTGAGGAATTACAAAATGGCTAGCTCCGGTTAGAGCGAGCTATTTTCCAATCCCTCTAACGAGAGGGATTTTTTATTTTTCCTTATTGGGAACCTAATATTGAGATAAAAACCATGAAAAACATCTTGACTAAAGTTACAACTGCTGAGGCGAGGAGGGTTGGTTTATCGGTTGCGCTCGCATTCAAACGCTTGGTAAACTTGCCATAACAAATCTAACATTTGTTTGCCTGCTTTTTGGGTTTTCCAGCATCCAAAAACCAAAACTAGTAGTAAAATATTTCCATTTTGATATAAGTGTAATCATTTTGTTCTCCTAGCTTTCAAAGTGAGGGTAGACATCCTGCTCAAACAAGGTCTTGATTGCTTGTGACCTAGTTTTATTAACAGCGTCCTGGTAATCTTTCCGCACGCTGTAGTCTTCGCGAATTGGGGGAGTTTCCAACTTGCTCAACCAAGTGGTGTGAATAGTTACCCCTATATTAAGTTGGGGATGGCTGAGCCGATAGCGCGGCCCAGCACTCAGGTTTTTGGCATCAAAAATCCAAAGTTCGTTGTTGTCAGAAAGTAAGTTATCGGAGAACAATACAACGCTGCAATATCCGTCGGTCGGATCTTTGGAGCCAGCACGGGGGACGAACTGGGGTGAATTCCCGAAGTAGCCAGGGGGAAAATTGTAACAATCTTCAAGGGTTAGTTTGGGTCGATCTGTACTTTCAGAGCGATCTATATGCAGCCGTAGCAGGTTAGCTGGTTTGCCATATTTGATGATTTTATTGACTATCTCTGGTACGGATACTATTCGGTTTGGATAGTATTCATACAGATCAAAAGCGGATTGGCTATACAGCTCAGGCCAAGCTCCCCAACAATTCCAATACAGATCCGTAATTTGGAGAGGCTGAAATTCATGTCCAGTATAGAGTGCTAAAGACCAAAGATTCCGACGAGAATCGCATTCAGGAAGAAATGCGGGTGGGGTTGCAGTTTCATTTTCTACGTCAATCACCCAGCACCCTAAGCGACTGGCATCCATCGGACTAACTGTTAAACCAGCCCGTTCTTTTAGGTGATTTTTGACTTGGAAATTGTTAGAGACTGCTCGATCAACGCCGAGGACAAATTCTGCTGGGTCTGAGGCTGCCGTATGACCAACATGAAGCGTTACTTTCCCTTCCTCATCATCATAATCAGCAATAAAATGAGCTGTTTCTGGGTAAATCCTGACTTGCTTCGTAGTTACAATGTCCACATCGCTACGTAATCCAGCGCGTGGGATAAAATAGATATCTGTATAAGGATGTTCAGGCACATTGAGCGGTTTTTTGAAAATAGCTAATATCTGATATATGTATTTGTTAAAATCAGATATTTTACAAGATAGACTAGGAATTAAACCTGTAAAATGAAGTTTAAATGCTGAATCAGACAAGATCGCATAATTCTTCGTCAATGCCATTTGATGTAGGCTTTGCCTAATCTTCATAGGACGACCGTTAGACTGCATAACCTGCCATTGATTGATGCCAGTGCCTACACCTGTCCATCGGTTTATATATACCGCATCTTTTCCCCCAATCTCTAAAGCAGAAATCGCTCCTTCTAACCATTCAATTACTTTATTGAGTTGCTGGATGATACTTGTTGCCAAGGTTTTAACCCCGCCATATTCTAGATAACGCCTTTGAAATCTATGGGCATGAAACTGAAATATGTCTGATAAAGGGAAGAGGCCAGAAAGCGATTTACACCCATTGACTGTAAACATTTCGTTGGTCTGAGAGTCAAATTGCGGATGTGCTGCGCTTAAAGTTGGAGGAAACGGACCTTTAGGTGCAATTTGTGTAATAGAATGCCACTGCCAATGCCACCCGATAGGAGCCATTAGTTCCAGGAAGGGTTAATTTCGTAGGGACGACCCGCATCCCAAGTTACTAACAAACGCTCGCTCCCATTGGCAAATTTCATCCGTAAACATGCCGTATTGAGAAAGTTGCGAACGCCTAGTTTGATAGAAAAACGAGCTAAACCAAATTGTCTGAACTTGAGCCACTTATACTCATGAGGCCATTGTTTTTGATACTTAGGATTGTTGTGTAGTGCTAAATCTGCATAGTAATCCGGAGTTTTAACGATCCGAGTAGCCATCCAAGCTTTTCCTGGTTTTTGTTTAACATTCTTTTGCGTTAGACTTTGAGGCGTTTTATGGAAATCCAAACGATAAATTATACCATCCCCATTATAAAGAGGAGTCCAACCAGATTTATAAGGTTCAACAACACAATCAGAACCTGGAGAGTTGGGAGAATCGATGCTACCTGCCGCGCCGAATACATGACCCTGTAAATCATCTGGTAATTGGCACTCGTTGTCTGTCAATCCTTCTTTTACGATCAATTCCAGGGGTTCATGTTCGGGATCTTGTCCATAAAACTCTTCTCGACTTACGGACAATACAGCTTTAGGCGATCGCGGTGGTTGAGAGCGATCGCTGAGGGTTGTTGGCGTTTCGCTTGGGTTGGAAGTCAATTCGCTCATAGTACTCCTAGTGAAGTTAACAGATTTCTGCCAGCGAACACCAGCCGATTGTCAGTAACAATTCGGCTGTTGATAACACAATTGGTTGGCAATGTAACACAAAAAAAAATTTTAAATTATAAAACAAATATAAATTTTTACATTCAGGTTGTTTCATCACTCTTACGTTCGGCAGCATACTGGTTATTGGATGCCTAATATTGACACTCCCCGGTCGCGCATACGCGGGGATTCTGTAATCAGCGTCGAAACTTGCTCAACCAGGGTTGCCCCAAGAAGAGTAGAGGTTTCAACTCCGGAGCGCGTTACTTCGGAGATGCCCTCCCCTAGCTTGCTCCTGCAAGATTTAAAATGTTTTTTGCCGCGTTAAAGTCTCTATTTAAACGACATCCACATTTACAAACCTGGGTACGAGTTGATAGAGACTTTTTCACTATCGCGCCACACTGACTGCACTTTTGACTCGTATAGTGTGGCGCAAAAGCAATAGCAACTCGACGATATTTGCTTACAAAATAATCAATCCACCGTCTAAACAGCGCCCATCCAGCATCACTGATAGACTTAGCCAGACAATGGTTTTTGACCATATTGCTCACATTTAAGTCTTCATAGGCTACTAGGTCGTTAGACCGGCATACGTTTCTCGCGAGTCTCTTCGCGTGTTCATTCCGCTGCCTACTTACCCTCAAATGTTTCTTAGCAAATCGCCGCCTTGCCTTGCGGCGTCCGTTCTTCCCTTTCTCCTTTTTATAGATTCGCCGTTGAGCGTGTTTAATCAACCTTTCAGCTTTTCTTAAAAAGCGCGGGTTTTCTTCAGTATGACCGTTGGAATCGGTATAGAAAAACTCTAGCCCGACATCCAACCCTATTGAGTTATCAGTTGGCTCAAGATTTTCAAAGCACTCAACATCGATTACAAATTGGCAATAATAACCATCAGCGCGCCTCACCAATCTAACGCGCTTAATTGATTTAACCGGGTAAGTATGAATGTCCCACTTCCCCAGAAGTTTCAGTTCACCAATACCTTTTTTGTCGGTAATGGTAATTCGCCGCTTGGTTTTATGCAAAGACCATCCACTGGTCTTGTATTCAACTCTTGCGTTATCTTTTTGTCAGCGCGGGAATCCTTTCTTACCCGGTTGTTTAGCTTTACAATTTTCGTAAAACCGAGAAATTGCAGCCCATCCTCTTTCGGCAGATGCTTGTACTGCCATTGAGTTTAGGTCTTTAACGAAGGAGAATTCTTCGCGCAGTTTGGTCGAGTACTTGTTCAAAGCAAACCCATTAATCTTTGAATCTCTGGGTGCATCCATCCAATACCGCCAGCATTTATTTCGCACAAATTGTCCGGTGCGAATTGCTTCATCAATCGCTTTGTACTGGTATGGCTTGGCTTTGACCTTGTACTCAATAACTAGCATGAATAACCTGACAGTATTGGTATAAGCTTAGTATATGATATCCTATACATCGACAGACGGGCAAGAAGGGTTTATGAAATTTAACTCAAATGACTATAGACACGAAAGCAACGCAGTATCTCTGTTGAACTACCACCTAGTTTGGATACCCAAGCGAAGAAAGGCTGTCTTGACTGGGGATGTTGCGAGGCGTTTAACCGATATCATCTATGAAGTAGCAAATGAAAACCGCTGGCAAATTATTGCTTTAGAGATTATGCCAGACCACGTACACTTGTTCTTAAATGCTAAACCTTGTGATGCACCAGCAGATATTATGAGAAAAATCAAAGGGCGAGCTTCGCATCATTTGCGGAAGGAGTTCCCCGAACTGCTTAAGCTTCCTACTCTCTGGACTCCTAGCTATTTTGTATCAACCGCTGGAAATATTTGCACTGAAACTGTTAAGCGATATATTGAGCGACAGAAGGGTTAGCGAGACTAAAGTCTCGCGCGGTTACCCCGGTCTTTTGACACGGGGTTAGAGCGAGTTATTCTATAAACAACTAATTCTAGAGGTTCGTGTTCAAAGCATTGTAATCTTTCCCCAAACCCTAATCTTCGCGGGGAGTTATTACGAGAAAGTTAGCATTTCAACTTACAGATAAGACCGCTTTGGGCGATCGCCGTGCTTCTGGACGTTCGTTCTTAAGGTTTGTTGTCATGGTTCTTAGTCGATTGCTAGGGTAGGGTTAAAAGTCAATTTACTTGTAATACTCAGGATCAATTTTTATCGTTTCTATCAATTCTCTTCATGGTATTTCCACTGTTAAACCGACTTGCGATCGCTTTCAAACTCTCTATACACCTGCTCGAACAGATCTCGCATTTGTTTGCCCACTTTTTGGCTGTAGCGCTTTGAGGCTTCCTCGACTAGCCGATGGAAATCTTCACGAACATCATATGCTCGCGTGGGGCTAGGAGCGCGATTTGGCAGCCAAGCAGTGTGTAGGGTGAAACTAAAGTTCAGCTTGGGGTGGCTGAGTCGGCATAGGGGCCCTTGGCTTAAGTTTTTAGCATCGAAAACCCAAAGTTCGCTGTTATCCGACCAACCAGGATTTTCTCCAGACTCATCTCCAAGATATGAAATCAAGTTATCAGAGTTGATCGCACTACAAATAATATATCCGTCTGTTGCTCCTTTTGAATTTTTTCGGGGAACAAACTGTGGAGAATTGGCAAAATAATTGCCTGGAATCCTGTAGGAATCGGCAATACTCAACATTGGTTTTGCACTTTGATCAATATGCAGTCGAGATAAAATTGTCGGAACTCCTTGTTCAATCTGTTCCATTACTTGAGCGAGGGTCATCCTAGAATCTCGATAGGGATATTTTTTATACAAGTCGTAAACTAGCTGAGTTTGGATATTTTTCCAAGCGCCAAATCCCAACCAGTAAATGTCCGTAAACTCTGGCGTGGGCAGATCGTCTCGATACGTACAAAGCCCAAGGGACCAGGTATAAGTTTTGGATTCCTCGAAATCGAGTAACTCTTCTTTTTCTTTGACACCCGTTTTACCATCAATTACATAAATTGCCGGACGATTGACAGCCATCCCGTTGCTAAAAATTCCAGCGAATCCGCTCCGAATGGTATTCGGAAAAGGTGAGCTATCGTCGTCACCATGGATAAATTCAGCCGCATCGGAAGCTTTATTCAGAGCAGCGTAAATGGTGATTTTATCATTCGAGTTTTTGTATTCCACTAGGAAGTGATTGCACTCTCCTTCAATAGTAAACCGTTTAGATTCGACTGAACCACCAGGCTTTACGCGAGCGAGTTCTGTACGAGGTATTATATAGAATGTTGTGTTGGGTAATTGAGGAAACGTCAGATCCTTTCGGTGAAAGCGCATCCAGTCAAAAGTTAAACCGAAAATCTTTTGGAGGGATAACTCTTGATACCAGGATTTAATTGGCTTTTGTGATTTTGTATTCCTAGCAGGAATTAGGCTTCCCACACCCAACTTAAACGCAGTTTCAGCAAAAATTACATACCTTTCAGTAATCCCCATTTGATGAATCGTCGATCTTATTTTTACAGCGCGACCTTTATAGACTATTTTCCATTTATTTAAACGATTATGACCGTCCCAACGAAGCGCGTACAGCGCGTCATTTTGGCCTAAACCAATCATTTTTACAAACTTAAAATTAATAAAAAATCAAAATATGCTAAATAAACTTATTTTATATCCACTGTTAACCCAGTTATTTAAATTAAATTTAATGACGCGGTAAAATTGAAAAAAAGTATCAATAGACTTGACAATATTAACAGTAAACATTTCTCCTTTTAAAGGAGCGAAGCACGGATGGGCAGAAGCCATAATTTGACGAAAGGGAAAAATAGGCAAGTTTTCGATAACTTGTTCCCAGTCATCATTCCTACCGACAGGTGCAATAATAGCCAAAGAATCTGGATCGATTTCCTAGGGAATGCCCGCATCCCAAGTAGCTAGCAGTCGCATATTTTTCTCACCCGGAAATAGCATGGGAAGTAAGGCGGTATTGACTTGGTTCAACACGCCAAGATAAGGAGAAACCCGTGCCAACCCAGCGTTGTAAAAACGAAACTGATAATAGGGATTTTGAGGAGCGGGGTTGGCTGTAATTTTGTCGGCAAAATAGGAAGGAGTTTTGAGAATCCGGCTGGATAAATAGGCTTCACACATTTGAGTTTCTGGGTTTTGGCTAAAGTCAAGGCAGTATACCATCCCATTCCCATTGAGTATGGAAGTCCAGCCATCTTTAGTTGGCTCAACAGTTTTGCCAAAATCGGGTTCTTCAGAAGAAGTAACAGGTGTTGAAGCAATATTTCCAACAGGAGCAATAATAAATACCGAACCGTGCAACTCGTCAGGCAGCTGACCTTTATTTTCGCTCAGTCCTTTCTTTACGGACAGCTGCAATGGCTGTTTGTAAAATTCTTCTCGGCTAACCGATTGGATCGAGCGTGGAAAACGGAGGGGTTGCTGTTGTTGAGAGTCTTTGTGTCTTTGTGTTTTTGCTTGGTTCATGATTATATTCTTGCGATTTGGATGCCCTTAAAAAAATTGTTAATAACTGCACACATCAATCAACGCAGCGCCCTGACTTCAATTCCAGAACCTGACTCGTACAGCCTTCCTAGGTCAACCTTTGCTTTGCCTTTTAAATATAATATATGAAAAAATACCCAATGCACTTGGTAGCAATCAAAACTTCATCAAGGTAAATTAATACAATCAGAGTATAGAGAAAAGGGACGGGCAACCGCTCTGATTCTACAACTGCGCTACCCACTCCAGATTTCCCCTAATTGCTAAGTTTGCTACATTGCGGCTGTGCAAAAGTGGCAGAAACTCCCGTCCGATTCGGGGGGAAAGATGCTATTCTACCTGGCCTTGGGCATTCACAATAAAGCCGGTTGCTTCTACGATTTGGGTAGGCGGATTCGTGGGTTGCGGTGGAGAAAAGGGGAGGGTGGCGGTGCGATCGCTTACGTAATCTTGTAAATCTCGCCACACCGTCTGACCTCGAATCGTCGCGCTAGGGTCTTCTGGTTTGGAATTGTTTCCATACCAATTTTCCATAGCCGATGAATTTCTAGAACGACCCATTGACGTTAACAGAGCCTGTTTCTGCGTAATATATGTAATTGTTTTATCATTGCATCGAATTTAACGTTTGGGATTTAGGATAGTAATTGCTGCTAATAATGGGCATTTGCACAAGTTTGAACCTACTGCTGTACGGTGTTCGTAACGAACATGAATTCTTAAAAAACCCAAGAGCCATAGCCTTTAAACAGAGGACTTACCCACGCTGCCCCAAAAACAAAGGTGATGCGTCAATCTCCCTCGTCGAAACCGACTATTTTTCCTATCACCTTTGTTTTTTTGCCAAAGTAAAAAAATTCACATCTGGCACCAGCCGCCGTCACCCGCCGGTGCGGCTATACAAAAGGCGTCCGCTGGCGCGGAATAACGAAAACAGGACTTACGCACCACGAGCCTAGAAACCCGGTTTCGACCTGCATCTCTCGCCACCAAACCAACGATTTTTCGTAGAAACCGGGAACTTGCGCCTAAGTCCTGGAAAAATAAGGGTTTGTTAGCCTGCCAAAGCAGGCTTTGATTGTGTAGTCCTACCCTTCTAGGGTAAAGATGTGAGAAAAGTAAAAATACGGAAATTTCAAACTAACTTTATCAAATCTTCATGAAAAAATTAATGAAGTTGATTTACTGTGTTTAAGTGTAAGTACTGAAAGGGAGCCTAGTTCTGCATCAGGCATTTATATGATGTCCGGCTTTTCACCCATAATTAAAACTCAGAGCGTCCCCCTTTCCCCGCATCCCCGCGTCAGTCCTAATTAGGGGTAATCAAACGGACATGATATTACGCCTGAAAGCGGTGCGTTACGGCGAAAGCCTAACACACCCTACACCTAAATGGCGCTACCCTTTTGCCCATTTCAATCAACATTGGAGTTAAAACCATGAACAACATGTTGACTAAATTTGCCGCAATCGCAGCGACTTCTGCTACAGTTTCTGTGGCGGTCGCCTTTAGCCCTAACAACCCCGCTCAAGCGATTGCATTCAACTATAGCTTCCAGACCAATACGGGTTATTCGGGTACGGGTAATTTTAGTTACGATGAAACTACTGCTCCAACGATTATTTCAGAAGCAGGGGCAGGCCCGAAGGACTTCTTGCAGTCCCTTTCGCTTTCAGTTTTCGCTCCTAATGGCAACTTGCTAGATAGCGGTAGTACGGTTGTCAATGGTGTCTCGAACAGTCAATTCCTAGAATTCAAGTTTGATACGCTAACTAAAAAACTGTCAGTATTAGATACCAACACCTCTTCATCTGGCAACGATGTTTCTTACTTCATAAGGCATACGGTAAGCGGGAAACTCAGACACTTTAGTGCTGGTCGGTGTGCGACACGAGCGGTTTTAACCGCAGTCCTATTTCAGGATCGACGATCCAAGTTTCAGTACAGCGCTTAACTGTCTTGCTGGCGCATTTCCAGGTTCAAACAAAGTAATAGCCGATCAAGCACTTAATATGGTCGTGAGATTAATGGCTTTTTTATAGCAGCATAACTTGTTATTTTGTGGCTTTTGATTGACATCAGTATCATAGTCGATTACTGTAATTGGGTCAGTCAAAAAAGAGGTTATGTCGAAAGCTAAAACAAAAAACAGCATGGGTGTCCAGCAGGTACTTCTATATCCAGATCCAGAAACAAAAGCGATACTAGAATACCTTTGTCAACAGTCGGGCAAGCTCTACAACAACGGCATTTACTTCGCCAGACAAATCTTCTTCAAAACTGGCAAGTTACTAACCGGAAAATTTGACCTAATCTACGAACCATCGGTTTCAAAATCAACAATCGCTCAATCCCTGCCTTCAACACCAATGCAACAAACATTGATGTCGATAGCGGAGGCTTTTAAATCGTTCAAGGAGTTAAGAGATTCATACT
This sequence comes from Microseira wollei NIES-4236, assembly GCF_020521235.1. Taxonomy (GTDB): domain Bacteria; phylum Cyanobacteriota; class Cyanobacteriia; order Cyanobacteriales; family Aerosakkonemataceae; genus Microseira; species Microseira wollei. Next base: position 38,957 of record NZ_BLAY01000072.1, read on the forward strand.
TCAAAGGTAAGTTGCATTTTAGGCCAAGACCGCCAAATTATCTTAAAGGGTCAAAGCTATTTAAAGTGACCTACCCAAATACTGGCGCACAAAAGCCGGTATTGGTTGACGGGAAACTCAGATTCTCTTTGGGATTAACCGTCAGAAGGTGGTTCGGCATATCGGAATTCTTTCTGCCCATACCGTCGAACATCGACTGCTCAAAGGTCAAAGAGTTTAAGCTCCTGCCCAAAAACGGTGCATTCTATTTAGAAGTGTCCTACCCAGTCCAAAAAGAAAAGCACGATCTGAATATCAATCGTGCTTTGTCAGTCGATTTCGGAACCGCCGACAATCTAGCTGCCTGCGTTGATACTAATGGTAATTCTTTCTTAATTGATGCTCGCGCCATGAAAGCGATGAATCAATTGTGGAATAAAAAGGTATCAACCCGCAAAGAAGGCAAGTCGGAGGGATACTGGGATAAATGGTTGGATAGAGTTACCCGCTCTTCGCACCATCAAATGCGGGACGGGATTAACAAGGCAGCTAAGATCGTCATTCGACACTGTTTAAAATACCGAATTGGCACTTTAGTTGTTGGTTGGAATGAAGGTTTTAAGGATAGCGCTAACCTTGGTCGAATTAACAACCAGAAATTCGTTCAAATGCCTTTGGGAAAACTGAAGGATCGCTTGAAACAACTTGGCGATTTACACGGTATCAGATTTGTAGAAACCGAAGAATCTTATACTTCTCAATCCAGCTTTCTTGATGGTGACTCCCTGCCCAAATATGGCGAAAAGCCAGATGGGTGGAAAGCATCTGGCAAGCGCATTTATCGCGGTCTGTATCGTTCTTCTGATGGTTCAATTGTTAATGCCGATCTGAATGCGGCTGCAAATATTCTACGTAAAGTAGCCAGAAATCTAGGCTTGGACTTAGGCTTACTGGGTAGGCGGTGCTTGACGACCGCAGCGAGAGTTAGGCTTTGGCAAAAGCCTCTGCCTTCTCTGTCCGCAGAATCTCATCGGCTTTAGCCATGAGAGTGTCAACACTAATGTTTTCGATCCTAACAATAACCCCCTTAATACCCCCAGTACCACTTTCAACCTCTTTTCGTTTACGGCAAGTACGAACACTACTACATTTCTGGGTACTGCACCTACCATTGAAGTAGCTGCTACCCCTGAACCAGCTTCTGTTTTGGGTTTACTTGCATTCGGCGCATTGGGTGCAACTTTAAAGCGTCACAAAAAGCTAGCCGCCCAGAAAGCAGAAGCTTAAGGGTTAGTAGCTCAGTCGTAAAAATTCAACTTAGCTTTATCTTAGCCCAGACAAACAACGGGGGTACGCCCCAACGCCAACAAGCGCGTGGGGGCTTACTCTTTTAAGGGAACTACTCAAGTTGAGTAGCGTTTGTACTTCCAAGTTCGATTACGTAAAAATGCAAGAGAATCCCACCTCCTACTAGATGCGATTCCAATCAAAATAAAAAATGTAGGTTGGGTTAAGCAACTCAACCCAACCTACACAATTGTAGTTATGTCCTTTTTTCTTGAAATCGGGTAAAAAATATATTAATCGATTCATATCATGTCCAGTAGCAACGGTTGTGTAACTGCTAATAGCTAATCGCTAATGGCTCAATCAGGAAAAATACTATATTAGCAATTAGCAAGCTTGCAATTAGCCATCCATACACTACCGATGCCTAAGGACATGATATCAATTGATTTTGTTAAGGGCAAAAAAAATTTTTCCGACTTTGATCTGGTTTGGAAAACTCATCTAGTAACCCAAGTTGCTAGTTATAAACAAGGGCGTTGCTAATAGCTAATTGCTAATTGCTAATATAGGATTTTTACTGACATTAGCCATTAGCCTCGTTCCCAGGCTCCTGCCTGGGAACGCCATTAGCCGCTCCCAGAGAGATAACTAGCAACTTGAGTTAGTAAGTACGTGGGGGTAGTTATATCAAATCCGGTGGCATCGCCATGACAAAATAGTGTGAGCGTCCCGCGACGCGGAAAGAAAAAACCCGTCGCCGAGAAACCGGGTTTCTTTAAGATCTCCTTAAGCAACGGTTGTGTAACTGCTAATAGCTAATCGCTAATCGCTGCTCTGGAGGCAATTGACTATTAGCAATTAGCAAGCGAGCAATTAACCATCCATACACTACCGATACCTAAGGACATGATATAACACAAGTTTGGTGATGCTTTGAATCATACCTTTGCAATAACAAATGTAGGTTAGGTCGAGGAACTTGACCCAACCTACAGGATTCTAGTTATGTCCCTTTTTTGTTGGAATCGGGTTAAAAATAATAATAATCGAGATAATTTTATTTTTCAATGGACAATCCAATTGTTCCGACTTTTCCGACTTTTCCGACTTTTCCGACTTTTCCGAGTTCGTGTAACTGACGTTCTGCTGGCGCTGGGTGATTCTCCAAAGGTCGGCACGGGAGCAATAGGACTGACGCCACGCTACGCGATATATCTGCGGCACTCCAAAGGTGCGTGAGCATACTGCCCTTGCATTCTCCTCCACCCAGATAATGGTGCTTTATTTAATCCTATCGTATAGATGCCCTGATGATTAAATTGTTTGTATTAAGGACTTTAGTCCTGATTCGGAAATTAGCCCGGTTACTTCTGAGTAAAACGCCAAATCCCATCCCAATTATCGGGGACGCCCTGCTCGAATAATTGCTCAATTCGTTCCAGGTATAGCGCCGCCGTTTTATCTTGATAATTGATTGCCAACACTCGGTCAAAATATTCTTGGGCTTGCTCAAGTTTACCCAAACGATAATACTCTAAACCCCGGTCAAAGTCAAGTTGAGTTTGTAATTTTAATTTCCTCACCTCCTCAACTTCCGCATCCAACACTTCATAAATCTCAATCGGTTCATTTTTGCCTTTAACAATGGCCTGGTCTATAAAGCGAACTTTGTATCGTTCGGGGTGGCTTAATTTCTGCAAAACTTGCCCGGAAATTAACAAAGAAACTCCATAAAACTTGGTCAAGCCTTCCAAACGAGCGGTGAGGTTAATTGTATCGGAAAGCGCATCGCTCTGCATCCGATTGTTGACGCCAATAATTCCCACCATGATGTAACCCAAATGAATCCCGATGCCGATTTGAATTGGTTTATGGCCTTCTGCTTGACGATGTTGATTGTATTCTCCGACTTTGGCGATTTTGGCAATTCCCGCTGCGACTGCATCATCTGCACCATTGGGGAATACAGCCATCATGCCATCTCCTATGTATTTGACAACCAAGCCATGATGCTTTTCAATTTCGGGACTGACTCGCCGCAGATAGGCATTGACAAAGTTGAAGATTTCTTGGGGAGTCATGGTTTCGCTGAGGGTGGTGAAAGAACGAATATCGCTAAACATGATTCCCATTTCTTTGCTGACTTGGTCGCCTAACTTGACATCGATAATGCTCTCTCGGCTGAGAAAATCGAGGTATTCATGGGGAACAAAGCGTCCGTAGGCATTGGTGATTTTCGACAATTTGAGGTGAGTCTTAACTCGCGTCAACAATTCATCTTTAGCAAAGGGTTTGGTGATATAATCATTGGCGCCAAATTGGAAGCCCGTGACTAAATCGGCGACTTGATTTTTGGCAGTCAACATGACGATGGGCAACTGTTGGGCGGGGTATTTTTGCCGCACTTTGGCGCACACTTCATAGCCTGACATATTGGGCATCATCACATCGAGCAACATCAGGTCAACAGGTTGGTCGTCCTCAAGTGCAGCTAAAGCTTCTTCTCCATTTAGTGCTTGGGTAATTTTGTAATTGTTGGCTTTAAGGTAATTTTGCAAAACTTGCAGGTTGATCGGTTCGTCATCCACAACTAAAATGTGGAAATCTCCTTCAGCAGCACTATTATTTGCCGGTGCGGTTTCTGGCAGGTTTGCTGATGAAAGGTTCGCTTCGCTGACGGGACGGCGAAGGGTACTGACGGTGGGAGCGGTGGGAATATCTTCCACAGGTGCGTCGGAAGTAGGGAGGGTAAAGGTGAAACGGGACCCCACACCGACTTCTGATTCGACCCAAATTTTGCCATTGTGCAGTTCGACTAACTGTTTGGTGATGCTCAGTCCCAATCCAGTGCCGCCATACTTGCGAGCGCTAGAACCATCGCCTTGTTCAAAGGATTCAAAGATGCGGTCTTTTTGAGCGGCGGGAATGCCAATTCCGGTATCGGAGATAGCAATCGCAATTTGTTTTGGTAATTGGTTGAATTCTGACCCATTACCCATTACCAATGACCCATTACCCATTACCCATTCTGCTGAAACTTTAACTGTTCCGGACTCGGTAAATTTAATGGCATTGCCAATCAGGTTGAGGAGAATTTGTTGCAGGCGGTCTTCATCCACATAGGCGGGGGGTAATTCGGGAGAAATTGCATTCACAAGTTCTAGGTCTTTGCGTTCGACCAAACCTTGGCTGAGGGTCAAGACGAGTTCAACAATTTTGCGGATATTGACGGGTTTGAGTTGCAATTCTAAGTTTTTGTGCCGCAGTTTGGAGAAGTCGAGGATATCGTTGACCAGGTTAGAAAGTCGATGTCCGCTTTGGGCAACCATCCAAAGGTTGCGTTCCTGAAGTTCTGTGAGCGTTCCCGTAGCTCCTTCCAACATCGATTCGGCAATGCCAATAATGCCGTTGAGGGGGGTTCGCAGTTCGTGGGAGGTGTTGGCTAAAAATTCATCTTTGAGTTTGTCGAGTTGTTGCAGTTCTTGATTTTTGATTTCCAGGGTCTGTGCGTATTCTTCTAGCTGCTGATAGGAGAGTTTGAGGTTGTTCCAAAGCGTGGCACCGATACTGATAACCGCAGAACCCGCTACTGCAACTAGGGGTGTAAAAACAGGGATTAACCAACCGGATAAAAAGGCAATATAGCCGCTGGTGACGATAATCCCTCCCGCCAGGAAAATACCACCGACTGACAAGAATCGCCGCCGCACGTACAGGGAACCAAACGCGGCACTCGTTCCAGACCAAAATAGAATGAGCAGCCAATTCAGAGGCTTAATTGAAGCTTGCAGCATGGGACGACCTTCTAGTGCCGCACTCAAAACCTGGCTGGTGAGGTTGGCATGTATGACGACACCGGGTGTTAATTGCTTAGATGCATTCAGAGTGCTGCTGTAAGGGGTTTGATGGTTGTCGTTGAGACTGGGTGCTTTTGCTCCTAACATGACGATGCGATCGCGCATCATTTCCCTGGGTATGCGGTTCTCTAAAACATCCATCATCGAGATATGGGCAAAGCTATTGAGTCCCCCTCGATAGTTGATTAAAATTTGGTATCCCCCCGTGTCGGATTTCTTGTATTCTCCTTCGTTACCCGTCAAGGGAACAAATGCTGCTTTGCCTAACCCATAGATGTTGTTTTTTTGAGCGATTACTCGCAGTTTTATCCCTTCTTTCTCCAAATACATGCGTGCCAATTTGACACCGAATCCTTCCACCATTGTGTCGTCCGACTTGGCGAGGATAACCAACCCTCGGCGCAGCTTGCCATCAGCATCCAAGACTATATCGTTGGCTCCGACTTGACCCAACTTTGCTAACCCGGGTGGGGGAGCGATCGCAACTTTGCCAACTTTTTCAATTCCGATTAAGTTTGGGGTAGTGTTGAAGACTTCGACTAATTCCTCATGTCCCGGTTCGACTGGCAAATCTCGATAAAGATCGATCCCAATTGCTCTCGGTTGCTGAGCTTTTATATTGCTGATTAACCGAGCCATGACTTGGTCGGACATGGGCCAAGTTTTGACATATTTAATATCTGGCTCGTCAATCGTGACAATGACAATACGGCTCTCAATCGGTTCGTTTGGACGCAGGCGAAAAAATTGATCCCGGAGCGACCATTCGAGTAAGTTGAAGATGCCAGCCATACTGCCAGCAATGACTAAGCCTGCTACTGTAGGAGCAACGATCAACGCTGCTCGCCATTGTTTAATTGTTGTCTGGAGTTTTTGCCGCATTGGATCAAATGGTAATGGGTAATATCCTATTAACCATTACCTCTTATTGATCCCCCAATCAGCAACGCTCGCTTTACAACTGTTCAGCGATCGGCTCTTTGGCGATCGCGTTCAATCCCACTTGCTCTAACAACTCTTGCCACTCCTTGACCAAGTTGGCGTTATTAGGCTGCGATCGCTTAGCGGCTGCTAAAACCCTCAGCGTATCGTACCAAATCCCCGCTTGAGCTAATGCTGTTGCCTGTTCGATCGGGGAGGAAAAAGACTGGTTATTCTCAGTCGCGACTCGCTTCACCCATCCAGTTACGACATAATTATCGGGTCGCAGAATCCCATCTGGTTGAATTGGCGCAAACACCCACATATAGTTTTTCCCCATTTCTAATCCGGGTGCATTTTCTGGCAGGGTGATGCTGACAATTCCCCCATTTCCAGAAATCGATAGTTGCGTTTGGTAGTGGGGGTTTCCTTGTTCGTCTTGCAAGCTGAAAAACGCTGCTCTCGAAAGTGTAGGCGGTAGGTAAACAAAGAATGTCGGACGTGCTGACACCGTGCGTCCAACTTTTGTCGGTGGAATTACGGCAGTCATCTGTAGAGGAGTATCGCTTCGCACCGCGCCAGCCTCGCTGTTACTGGGCGCGCGATCGCCTGGGGTACCAAATTGCACGTCCCCTCTACTCCCACCGCCGACGCTGTTAGAAGGCGCGCGATCGCCTGGGGTACCAAATTGCACGTCGCCTCTACTCCCACCCCCAACGCTGTTAGAAGGTGAGCGATCGCCTGGTGTGGCGAATTGCACGCCTCGCGCACCTCCTCCCACGCTGTTTTTCGGTGCTGAATCTCCTGGCGGCTTAAATTCCAAGGCTGGGGTTGAATTGTCTAGTCCAGTTGTCAATAGTAATCCCGCAGTCAGGGTTGCTGATAATAAGCTGCGGGAAAGGTAGAATGTAGCTTGGCTCATGTTACACCTCTATAATTTAAAAACCTTACTAAAATTAACTTGAAAAATGGCTACAACCAATTCCCAATTAACACAAAGGAAGCCCAAAAATATGGCTGGTTGTGTAAGGGATTTTTCCAAACAGCAAGTTGGGCTTTGCGGAGTGCTTCTGCCTTAGAAATTTTACTGTCTTTCCGGGTTAGCTGGCGATAGAATTCGCTCATCATTTCAGATGTTGATTCATCATTAACCGACCACAAACTTGCTAGAGTACTGCGGGCGCCAGAGCGCAGAGCAAATCCTGCTAATCCTAAAGTCGCACGTCGATCTCCCGCTGCGGTTTGACAGGCGCTCATCACCAGTAATTCAATCGGATTGGCAATACCCAACTTACTTTTTTGGAACAAAACATCTAAATCTTTAATCCCTATTTTGTCCTCCCAAGTTAGTAGAAATGTTTCTTCTGGATTGGAACTAAATTGACCGTGAGTTGCCAAGTGCAGCACGGGAAAAGATTTACCCTCGATTGCTGTTTGAAAGCTGGCGCGGGTAAATTGTTGATTGAGCAAAATCTCTGCTTTAACTTCAGAACTAATTTGTTTAATTTCTTTTTCTACAGCAGGTAAGGCAATAAATCCTTGGCGTGCTTCGGTTAAGGCGGCTGCTAATACGGTAAATTCTTTTGATTCGAGTGGTTCGGGAAATAATTGCAAACCTGGACTTATAGCAACGCTGTATTTTTCTATCAGATACTGTTTCCCATCGTAAAGTGCAGCCATTGGTAAGTTGCGGAACAAACCATCGGGAACAAATACTAAAGTTTTAATATTGTTACTGGCTAAATCTGCTGCACCGGGTTGAATCAACCAGTCATAAACTTGTTTAGATAGTTGCCTTCGCTCGTCGCGGGAATAAGCTGGGAAAAGGGCAGAGTAGAAGTTTTCCAGAGTTTTTTCTACTTCCTGGCGAGGTAGTTGGGTGGCGTAGTGGCGTAGGGGTTGATTGGGAATCGAGAGAATTACTTCTAAGCGATCGCTTAAAATAATCGGATATATCACCGCTGCTTTTGTATCAATTTGATCGATTTCCACCGGCTTACTTTTGATACAAGCATCGCCAAAAAAGTTATCTAATTCTGCCAGTTGTAATGCTTCGAGGACTTGACGAGCTTTGGCTAGGTTAGCTTGTTCGATCCCCCCCTGCCCCCCCTTGCCAAGGGGGGGTGTGCCCTGGTTGTCCTGGTTCTGGTTCCCTGGCTCAGCCTGGGAACGGATTACACCAGGCTCAGCCTGGTAATTCAGGGGGGGTGTGCCCTGGTTCCCTGGCTCAGCCTGGGAACGGATTACACCAGGCTCAGCCTGGTAATTCAGGGGGGGTGTGCCCTGGTTCCCTGGCTCAGCCTGGGAACGGATTACACCAGGCTCAGCCTGGTAATTCAGG
>NZ_BLAY01000073.1 GCF_020521235.1 Microseira wollei NIES-4236
GATCGCCTGCCGCCCCATCCCCTGGCGCTTTTGGGGCACGGCATCTTAGATCCTGTGGCTAATCGAACCATATTGTTGATGCCGTGCCCCTACCAGCGATCGCCTGCCGCCCCATCCCCTGGCGCTTTTGGGGCACGGCATCTTAGATCCTGTGGCTAATCGAACCATATTGTTGATGCCGTGCCCCTACCAGCGATCGCCTGCCGCCCCATCCCCTGGCGCTTTTGGGGCACGGCATCTTAGATCCTGTGGCTAATCGAACCATATTGTTGATGCCGTGCCCCTACCATCGATCGCCTGCCGCCCCATCCCCTGGCGCTTTTGGGGCACGGCATCCTAGATCCTGTGGCTAATCGAACCATATTGTTGATGCCATGCCCCTACCACGGATCGCCTGCCGCCCCATCCCCTGGCGCTTTTGGGGCACGGCATCCTAGATCCTGTGGCTAATCGAACCATATTGTTGATGCCATGCCCCTACCACGGATCGCCTGCCGCCCCATCCCCAAAAGCTACCATTAAAATCATCCCCTCAAAGCCACAAAAGGCAATGGTACAACAACTCCCCGCCCAAACTGCAAAAGAAATCATCTACCCCGATAGCGACGGACAACCAATGTCAGACAATACAAAACAATTTCGCTGGATTGTCACGATTAAAGAGAATCTAGAAATCTTGTTTGCCAACGTCGATAATGTCTTTGTCGCAGGCGATTTGCTGTGGTATCCCGTCCTTGGAAATAATAAAATCTGTCAAGCACCCGATGCAATGGTAGTCTTTGGCAGACCCAAAGGCGATCGCGGTTCCTACAAACAATGGGAAGAAGATAATATTCCCCCACAAGTAGTGTTTGAAATCCTCTCTCCCGGCAATCGCGCCAGAAAGATGACCCAAAAGGCGATATTTTATCAAGCCTATGGAGTGGAAGAATATTACATTTATGACCCAGACGATATAGAATTAACTGGCTTGATTCGTTCTGGGAATTTTTTAGAACCAGTTGATGAGATGAATGGTTGGACGAGTCCAAGGTTAGGGATTCGATTTGAACTCAAAGAAGACACCCTAGAAATTTATCGCCCAGATGGACAAAAGTTTCTTACCTCTGTTGAACTGGATCAACTGCGAGAACAAGAACGTCAGCGTGCCGAAGAGGAACGTCAGCGTGCAGACAATGCGATCGCTCAACTAGAACAAGAACAACAACGCTATCAAGCATTGATCGAAAGATTGCGCGATCGCGGCATCGACCCCGAACAATTGTAATATCTCGCACCCGATACATGGGACGCCGATGAGTCTCCCAGACTCGCCGAAGAATCTTTCCTACTCATCGATGAGTCTTTCCGACTCAGCGATGAGTCTTTCCTACTCAGCGATGAGTCTTTCCGACTCAGCGATGAGTCTTTCCTACTCAGCGATGAGTCTTTGATACTCGCCGAAGAGTCTTTCCGACTCAGCGATGAGTCTTTCCGACTCGCCGAAGAGTCTTTCCGACTCGCCGAAGAGTATTTTATACTCGCCGAAGAGTCTTTCCGACTCGCCGAAGAGTCTTTTATACTCGCGCTGGACTTAATTTGCTCGTCAAATCAACGACGCCGATAGATTGAGGCGATAGGTGGTGTCGCCGCTGTATTGATAGACTTGGAAAAAGTAGTCTCCGGCATCCAAGCTGGCGGTGATAGATTCCGGTGCGGTGTAACCATTCATGGAACGAGCGATCGTCTCGCCTGGATCGACAATCCCATTGCTGTTAAAATCTTTAATCAGTCGGATATCGGCATCCGCACTTAGTCCGGTGAGAGCTGCCCTGAACGTGGCATCGTAATCTACCCGGAAGTGGTAGACATCAGCGGTGTCCACATTGCCGATTAAGTCATCGAAGGTTCTGCTACCTACGCCTGTTAAACCTAGAAGGTCACCAATTTCGACTTCTTTGGGTAGCAAGTTACTGGGTGAGATTGTACCCGGACCAGATGGAGTGGCAGATAAAAACAGCTTGTAATCGATTGGGTCGCCGCTGCCATAAGTAACTTTAGCAAAGTAGGTTCCTGCTGTGAAGGCTTGCCGATTAATTGCGCTATCTGCGTTCGTTGTGCCATCTTGAAAGGTGCTAGCAACAATTTGGTCGCCTGCATCCAAGATCGAGTTATTATTGGTATCTTTATACACCGATACAGCCGCCTGAACCCCTGTTGGGAGGCCCGTAAGAGCGAGATTGAAGTTTCTCTTGCTACCTAAGCTGAACTGGAATATATCGGTGCGATCGCTACTACTTACCTGTTCGTTGCGAGAAATGGGGGTGCTACTCAACGCCCCAAGATTAAAAGTTGCCATTTCTTCTTTCCTTTGCGAGTTTATCACCTGGTGAATTGGCGCTCTTGCGCCAAATTAAAACAAATAGCACCCCTATCCAGTTGTGGCTTTTTATTTGAAAAATGACTAAAAAAGCTACAAATTTTTACATTAATTACTGCAACCGCAGTGACAGTAGGGTGGAATAGCACTTAATTAAAAAGCTTTGAAATAAATATCAGTTATTATGCTAAAACCCGTTAAAACGGGTTGGAAATATTTGTTGAGCCTGGTTTGAGTTTGTTGAAAGCTTCAAAGACACTCAAACTAAAAAACAGCCGTGCCTCCCGATGGAAGACACAGCAGTCATAAACTTAGGGTGTTATGCTAAGCGGCTTGTTTCTATTGGCGCTTCCGTAAAGAACCGACACCCAAGGCACCGATCGCTATTAAACCAAAGATAGAAAAAGGCTCTGGTACGGCAGTTTTTTGCACGGCATCATGCATAACGTTGTTTTGGGAGTCGCCTGATCCGTGAAGGTTAGTCCATTTAATATCGGTAACTAGGTTGTCAGCAAGGATTTTCCAGCTCAGCTTATCGCCAATCCCCGTGGGCTTCCAGCCTGTGGAATTAAGATCGCAATTATTAGGAAAACAAAGACTCGTATCGAGGAAAGTTGGTCCATTGTGACCGCCGCCAGAAGATGTCAGATCAGTGAAAGGCGCAGGAGCAGATCCCACCAGCTGAGCATTGATAATGTCTGAGTTTGGCTGTGATGTATATGGCGGTAACCAAGGCTTGTCGAAAAAGACGATCCAGTTCAGGGTTGTGTCAGGGCTTACAGTGTCAGTCTGCGTCAGATCGAAGTCGTAGAGGTACTTGCCATTGGTCTGTTGAACATCATAGAACATTGTGAACAAGGCCGCCCGTGCCGTACTAACACTGCTCAGAACCATCAATGCGGCTCCAGCTGTAGCCATTGATAATTTTTTCATCAAGGTTGAGGTAGCCATTATTTTGAATTTCCCAAACAAGTTAAGTTTGACAGTGATAATTACTCTAAAAGAGCGATTCGCGATAATTTTCGTATTAGTAGAAGCTACCCCATCAATATCTATAGAAATTACTCAGTTCCGTAATTTCGCGCTCATCTAAGAGTTATTACTGAAAACAGATTTACATACTCCCATCAGTGCCGTCCACAGTTTGAGCCAATCTTCATCGAAAAATTACATATAAAAATAGATAGAAATATCGCTATCAGGAGTCAAATTTCAGCCAAAACACTGATGTTGCGGGGCTGTCATCCGTCATAATGCGTAAAAGGTTGTGGTGAAACTATATAAATTTTCGATAAAGAGATATTGGGATTGAGCCGAGATTTGAATGAAAAAGAGCAAAATCCTGTTTAAGCCTTTGCTCTATCTGGATTCCAGCAGTAGGCTTTTACCCTCTCAAGTGCGCTCATTGACTAAGACAGAGCACTATTGAGGACTTACGCACGACGCTCCTGGAAACCGTGTTTCTACGTAGATCTCTAGTTGCCAAACCAACCCAATCCCCAAAAGCTACCATAAAAATCAGCCCATCCGACCCACAAACGGCAATGGTACAACAACTCCCCCCGCAAACTGCAAAAGAAATCATCTACCCCGATAGCGACGGACAACCAATTGCAGACAATACAAAACAATTTCGCCCGATTGTCACGATTAAAGAAAATCTAGAAATCTTGTTTGCCAACGTCGATAATGTCTTTGTCGCAGGCGATTTGCTGTGGTATCCCGTAGAAGGAAATAATAAAATCCGCACTGCACCCGATGCAATGGTTGTCTTTGGCAGACCGAAAGGCGATTCTCCTGGGTCGACGCTTCGCGAACGCGGTTCCTAGAAACAATGGCAAGAAGAGAATGTTATCCCCCAAGTTGTCTTTGAAATTCTCTCCCCAGGAAATCGCGAAGCAGAGATGACCAAAAAGGCCATCTTTTATCTACGCTATGGGGTGGAAGAATATGACATTTATGACCCAGACGATATAGAATTAACAGGTTTTACCCGTTCTGGAGATTGGTTAGAACCCATTGAACAGATGAATGGTTGGACGAGTCCAAGGTTAGGGATTCGATTTGAACTCAAAGAAGACACCCTAGAAATTTATCGCCCAGATAGACAAAAGTTTCTCACTTCTGTTGAACTCGATCAACTCAGAGAACCGGAACGTCAGCGTGCCGAAGAGGAACGTCAACGTGCAGACAATGGGATATGCCGACCGCACGCTGAGCGAACGCTCAACTAGAACAAGAACAACAACGCTATCAAGCTTTGAGCGAGAAATTGCGCGATCGCGGCATCGACCCGGAACAATTGTAATATTTGCTAATGGCTAATGGCTAATAGCTAATGGGAGATCCGGAACCACGATCAATTAGCAATTAGCAATTAGCAATTAGCAATTAGCAATTTGAGTTAATACTTCCTCTCCTGCGGTTCAAACATCGTAATCGCCACGGGTAGATATTGCAAATCAATCCCCGCAGGCGAATAATACGCCATCGTGTGCTTGAGGAAATTGCCATCATCCCGTTCGGGATAATCTTCCCGACAATGCGCCCCCCGACTTTCGGTACGATTGAGAGCAGATGCGATAATCAACTGACCTACAACCATCAAATTTTGCAGTTCCAACGCTTCGATAATTTCGGTATTCCAAAGTTTACCTTTGTCATCCAAATAAATCTGCTGATATTGCTCCTGTAACTGTTGCAACTGATTCAACCCTTCCCGCAAACTCGCCTCGGTGCGAAACACGCCGCAGTGCTGGGTCATGCAGTCTTGGAACGCTTGCCGCAGTTGATTGATGCGCTGCTGTCCCGCTTGGTCAAACAGAGATTGTATTTGTTGTTGCGCTTCCTTCAGGTAGCGTTGCTCGTCAATATCTGGAAGCTTGCGATTTTGGACGAATTGTGCTATAGACGCGCCAGTGCGTTTTCCATACACAACGCATTCCAGGAGAGAATTACTTCCCAATCTATTAGCGCCGTGAACGGAGACGCAGGCAGATTCCCCGGCGGCGAAGAAGGCATCGACTAAACCTTCTGGACTGCTTCGCACTTGCCCATCTGTATTGGTGGGAATGCCCCCCATCGAATAGTGAACCGTGGGGCGCACGGGGATGGGTTCGTTTACCGCATCGATGCCCAGCAGGCGGTGAGCTTCATCCCAGCAGAAGGGAATGCGGGTCATGATTTTTTCCTTGCCCATGTGGCGCAAGTCGAGGTAGACAAAGGGGCCGCCTGCACTGCCGTCGGGATTTATACCGCGTCCGGCGCGAAGTTCCCTAGCGATCGCTCTCGATGTAATATCGCGGGGAGCCAGTTCCATGCGACTGGGGGCATAAGTAGACATGAAGCGAGATCCTTCACTATTAATCAGATACGCCCCTTCCCCTCGCACCGCCTCGGAAATCAGCACCCCCACCGGATACAACCCCGTGGGGTGAAACTGCACAAACTCCATATCTTCCAACGGCACGCCCGCTAACGCTGACATCGCCAGACCATCGCCCGTCGAAGCATAATCATTCGAGGTGGTATTGTAAACTCGTCCATAACCGCCGGTAGCAAACATTACCGCCTTGGCGCGCACGATTTCAATCTGCGCATCCTCGATGCGGTACATCACCACACCCTTCGCCTGTCCTTCTTCCAATATCAAGCGCATCACATACCATTCGTCGTAGATGCGAACGCCGTATCGCCGCAGGTTATTCACCAATTCGTGCAAAATGGCGTGACCCGTTTTATCCGCAGCGTAACAAGTGCGTCGCTGGGAATGTCCGCCAAAGGCACGCTGGGCAATTCTGCCATCCTGTAGGCGGGAGAACAACACGCCCATGTGTTCTAAATCGATGACGACACCGGGTGCTTCGCGAGTCAGGATTTCTACCGCATCTTGGTCTGCCAAATAGTCGGAACCTTTGACAGTATCAAAGGCATGAGCTTCCCAGGTATCTTCCGTATCGACATTTTTCAGCGTCGCCGCCATCCCCCCTTGAGCGGCGACCGAGTGGGAACGAATCGGGTGGGTTTTAGCTACGACGGCTACGTTTAGCCTATAGTCGGTGCGGGCAATTTCCACCGCCGCGCGACACCCAGCCAATCCACCGCCAACAATAATCACGTCGTGTTCCAGCATATATTCCTTCTGTAGAAATAGTTGCCAATCTATGGTGGCTCAAAAAAAAGTCCCTACCCAAGGGCAGGGAAATTCTTCAGGGCGAATTTTAGATCTTCAACATCAATCTAAAATCTAAAATCTAAAATCCTTGCATTCCCTCAAGTTGCCCTCGCTTCTTGGTTAGGCATGTGAATCGGCCCTGTGCGAGTGGTTTGATTGGATTCCAGCGGGGCAAACTCAATGTGATTGAGCAGGGTGGTGACGAAAGCAAACAGCAAGAAAGGCAGGGATATTACCACAATCAACCCTACTGTCATGATGGCGTAGATCTGACGGGTGGTACTCCACAAAGCAAGTGCCGAGGCAAGGCTGGCGAAAATAACAATTAACCAAATGATGATTTGACCGTAGATATCACCAAAGGTGAGGGTGCAGACCAAGCGGTATCTTTGTAATTTATCCATCATATCCCTATCTCTCAACAGAACCTATAAATTTCTAGGGTAATGGTTTGAACGGGGTTTGGCTGATTTTTCAATATTTTTTTAAAGCGTTGCAATAAAGCTTTACAATTTGCTGGATTTTGAGGGAGAGCAAATCGTTCTTGGGGTGAATGAGCGTTCGCTCTCTATCGCTGGGTAGAGGTTTTGCTGATGGTTAATCGGTAACGGTGAAGCTTAGCTGGGGAAGAAAATCTAAAAATACCCGATTGGGAATGGTTTTTGCCTTAGAATGCAGAGTTGGCATTCCCAACACTAGGCTGATTCACCGTCGCTAAAAAACTGATATTTTTTGTCAACTAAAAGGGGAATTTTTGTTCTAGTTCCAGCGGCAAAGAAGGGATGAGTTGCTGCAAGTCCTTCAAACACTTGGCAGTTACGACGCGATCGCGTCCCAAAGCCTTAGCACGGTATAGCGCCAAATCCGCGACTTGGATCAGTTCCGCGCCAGAAGTACCGTGTTCGGGAAAACAAGCCACCCCCAGAGAGACGGTAATGCCACCCAGCGGCTGATGCATATATTGTAATTTCAGGTGCTTGATGCCATCGCGCAGTTGTTCGGCTCGCTGTTCGGTATTTTCCCAATCGGTTTCTGGCAAAATGAGCATAAACTCTTCGCCCCCGTAGCGACAGGCAATATCAGAATTAGAGATACTGTGTTGCAAAAATCGCCCGACTTCTGCCAAAACCACATCCCCAGCGTCGTGACCAAAAGTGTCGTTAAAGCGCTTAAAGTGGTCAATGTCGAACATGATGACACCCAAAGCTTGTTGCTCGCGCAACGAACGATTGAGTTCCCTTTCTAGAAAGTTACCTACAAAGCGGCGGTTAAACAAACCCGTGAGAGGATCGCGGATACACTGGTTATGCAACAGTTCTTCAATCAAATCGCCATGTTGAATTGTTGTTTCCAGCATAATTTCCAGATCGGCTTTGTCCCGACTGACAATTGCTAACAAAGACTCGAGTTCTGATTGAGACGATCTGAGTGCAGTTTCAGTTCGCTGGCGTTCGGCAATTTCGGCTTGTAGTTTTTTGTTCGACTCGTGCAGTTGCAGAGACATTGCGTGCAACATTTCTACGATACTATCAGCATGGGCAGTGGTAGTATCTAGCAAGATTTCCAGATCGGCCTTTTCTCGCTTTAAGGTGTCCACTTCCAGGCGCAAGTTTTCTATCTCCTCTAGCAGCTCTTCTATGGATGGTTCTTCTGGCATTGGTTTGAGATTTGCGCCAATTACAAATATACGATCGTCAGGTTTTTAGGACTTACGCGCAAGTTCCCGGTTTCAAGGAATTATCGTGGGTTTTGAAACCAGAGATATGCCTCCGGCACGCTGCGCGAACGAGGTCGAAACCGGGTTTCTGGCAACGCGCTTGCGTAAGTCCTGGTTTTTCTATGCTTACCATACAGCCAACTGAAGTCCCTATTCCAAAACTAGGTTCAATGAAGGCATTAGCCGCTGCAAATTCTTTAACGATTTTCCCTGCCAGGGGACTTCGTTAGAGCCAAGAACTACCATCTGAATATTTCCTTTTTCACGCACCTTAATTACAAACTTTGACAGAACGTTTATTCCCGAACTGTTGAGAAAATCAAGCTGACGCAAATTGAGAGTAATTGTTGACGGCTGTTGCTCGGCTAGGTCGTTGAGCAGCTGCACAATCGGATAGTATTCTTCGATGCCACTCAGCCGCAGAGAGCCGTTAAAGATCGCTGTTTCAGTTAGTTTGTCGTAGTAGATGCTGTAATGTTCGGTTCTAATCTCCATGAGCCTCAAACCTTAAATTTTTAATTGGCCGTTGGAAGTTTTTCCTACTCTGAGGAAACTGCTCTGTTAGGTAGCTTACACCCACGCACAACGGATGTGCTTGGGAAAGGTCAAACCCACGCCTGAAAGTTAATCTGTTATGTAGAAGAGGGTGTTGGTTCAAATCCACCCATCCCAGCCGCCGGTGGGTGTGTTAAATTTTTAACTGCACCATTGTAGTCACGGCGATCGTTAAAGGATCTGTTTGGACAGTCTCGAACTTCCAGCCTAGTTTAGCCTGATAATCATTGACCATTGTCAGTAAGCCTAACCCGGATTCGCCGTCGCTAGGCTCTTCTAGTCTACGAATAAACAAATCGCCAGGATCGTTGAGCGTTAAGTCCTGGATGAATGTCTGCAACTTCTCTATTTGTTGATAACTGATGCTGTTAGTCACCCAGAACACCATATTGTTACTCTTCAAATTCAGTTGAATCGTGACGGGGTAATGGGAGGTTTCGTCGCTAAACTTCATGGCATTTTCTAGTAATTCATTGGCGATAAAGCTGACGGCGCTCTTGACCTCGGCTTTCATGGTAATTCCTTTGTCAGGAGCTGGGTCACCGGGAAAGAAAGTGGTAAAATAGTCGGCGATAAAATCAGCCGATAAACCATTATTTCTCCAGCGCTGCTTCAGGGGGATGGAACTGGGTGAAAACCCTATAATTAAGTATTCCTCGCTGGTTGGGATATCTGCAATGAAGTCTCCAAAGATTTGAGCCATAGCTATTTTGTCAGGGGGATTTGAGATGGGAAATTGTTGATTGGTTAGATTAACCATTAGCCATTACCTATTTTTGCTTGAACACCAGCAAGGTGATATCATCATAGACGGTTTGGTCGCCGATATGGTGCCGCAAGTCTGCCATCGCTGCTTGCCCGATAAGGGCGGCGGATCGATGCCAGTTGCGGCGAGTTACTTCACATAGTCTATCTAATCCGTATTGCACCCCATTAATATCTTCTGCTTATGTAATTCTATCGGTGTACAACACCACGACATCTCCTGAGTTTAACTGTATATCTGCGTAGGCGACAAAATCGGCAATGTCTGAAACTATGCCGAGGGGAAAGCCCAAATATATAGTATCAATCAGTTCTACCGAGCCGCCAGAGTGGATTACAATTAGCTGTTCGTGTCCGCTTAAGCGCAGCATTCCTCCTTGATAGTCTAGTAAGGCGAAGGTGAGATTTTTATCGCAATTCATCTGCTGCAAGTTGTCGTAAATCTTGCGGTTGAGAACCTTGAGGAATTTCACCGTATCGGTTTCGTTGGTAGCCAGCAGCGTCCCCACGGCGGTTTGCACCACGATTGCTAACACGCCGCTTTCTCTGCCTTGTCCCGTCACGTTCCCCATGCCAATTTTGATCGGATCGCTTTGTTGCAGGATATCGTAGTAGTCTCCCCCTACTGCGGCTGCGGGTTGGGAGGGGCCTGCAATTTCTAATTCGGGAATTTGAGCGAGTGTTGCATCTTTTGGTAAAATCATTTGTTGCAGTTTACGAGCCACTTCTAGCTCAGCGCTTAAACGGATATTTTCAGCTTTTAGGCGTTTGTTCAACACTAGAATTTCGGCATTGGCTGGCGCCAGTTGAGCGGTACGCTCTTGGACTTTTTGTTCTAAGATTGCCATGAGATTTAATTCAGCTAAATTCTCTCTCTCTTGTGAACTGGCTAATTGCTAATTGCTAATTGCTAATTTTCAATTGCCTCCAGATCAGCCATTAGCGATTAGCTATTAGCAATTACACAACCGTTGCGAAGGGACATGATATGAATGGCTTTTTTAGCATCTTCTGGAATCAGACCATCAGCATTGAGGGGTTAATTAAAATGGCGTTGAGAACCCAAGACATCGCTTCTATGATATCGTTGACCGTTGCTAAGGAATTACGACCTGTAGGGGCAATTAGCAATTAGCAATTAGCAATTAGCACCGGATTGGATATGATTCCCTATTTTTGCTTGAAAACTACCAAAGTGATATCATCGTAAATTTTTTGTTGGCCGATATGCCGCCGTAGGTCGTCAACTACAGCTTGCCTAATTTCACCGGCAGATTTTTCCCAGTTGCGGCTAACTACCTGGCACAGCCGTTCTAGTCCGTATTGCACGCCGAGAGTATTCTCGGCTTCTGTAATCCCATCAGTATACAGCACTACCACATCTCCGGGATGCAACTCGACGTCGGCGGAGGAGACAAAATCGCCTATATCTTCTTCCAGACCGATGGGAAAGCCTAAGTCTATCGTATCGATGCGTTCCACCAGTCCCCCGGCGCGGACTACGATTGTTTGTTCGTGTTGTCCGCTTAAGCGCAGCAAACCCCCTTGATAGTCGAGCAAAGCTAAACTCAGGTTTTTATCTGAATTCATTCGCTGCACGTTGTCGTAAACGATCTGATTTATTACTTGCAAAAACTTTACCGGATCGGTTTCGTTACTAGCTTGTAACGTTCGCACCGCTGTTTGTACCATAATCATTAGTACGCCGCTTTCTAAGCCGTGTCCCGTTACGTCGCCGATGCCGATTTTGATGCGACCATTTTGTTTGAGAACGTCGTAATAGTCGCCGCCAACTTCCGCTGCGGGTTCCATAAAACCGGCTATTTCTAATTGGTCGATCGATTCTAATTCGGATTGTTTGGGTAAAATCATCTGTTGCAGTTTGCGCGTCACGGCTAGTTCGTCAGCCATGCGGAGGTTTTCGGCTTGCAGGCGTTGGTTGAGGCGGGTGATTTCCCCGTTGGCTTCTTTTAATTGGGCGGTGCGTTTCTCGACTCGGTATTCTAGTTCTTGATTGGCTTTCTCCAGTTCGGCTTTAGCGCTTTCCCGTTCGTTGATGATGGCAGATAATATCAGGGTTGTTACCGTTACCGAACCGACGAAGGTTTGCAAAAGTAACAGGGATTCGTACAGCGTACTGCGAATAAATGAACTGACTCCGTAGACCGAACCGACAATTGCGATCGCCGCAACCAAAAAGATGGCTAAGGTGGCTCCCCGTTTCCCAAATCGCAACGCCGCCCACACGAGCAAGGGAATCATCAGGTACTCTATCGGATATCTAAACCCAAACGCAATATTTGTAATTATCCCCACCAGCAGCAGCCAGAGTCCGAACTCTGCCCATTTTGAACTTTTGAATCTCCCACGCCAGCCGCAACTGAAAATTCTCGATATAAAATTTAAAATTGGATGAAACCAAGTGAAGATCAGCGGCGTTAGTACCAGTACCCCCGTGAGATCCCCTATCCACCAAGTGAACCAACTATATCCAAACGCACTCCAGGGAACGTAACCGCCCAAACACAGACTGAGGACGCCCAAAGTCGGGCTAGTCGTGCAACTGAGCGCTGCTGCGGCTACGAATTTGATGATATTGTGACCTCGATCGAATAGATTGCCTTTACCGCACCAGCGTTGATTGAGCCAAGCTCCTGTCACCGCCTCCAATGTTCCCCCAGTTGCAACACCACATGCTACAGCAAGGGCAATCAACAACGGGTGTCCGCTTGCCAGATTGAGGATATTTGCCGCAAGCGCTCCTAGCAAAATACCAGGCCACAACCGATATCCACCTAATAACACAGCCGCTAAGGTTATACCGGATGGAGGCCATACCGACGAGGCATTTCCCTCGGAGATACTCAATAAAAATCCCAGCCTAGCTCCAAGATAGTACAGCGTAGCGAGCGCCAAATTACCTAACAGGAGGTTTGTTTTTCTCATAATTTGATACTTTGCTAGGGTTAATTTCGCCTAAAAAATAAGGGCATTTTTTGTAGTTAAGCTATACAGATCCCTAAGCTCTACCCCAGACACACCCGCAGGTTATTCTTTTAAAGTGATTATTGAGTTATTTACATTATATTTTGCTCTCTTCCGGATGCTTTTGACTTATTCAGGACTTACGCAAATCACCAAAGTTTCTGGGAAAAATCCTCGAGCAAGTAACTAGAGATATGCCTCCCTTCCGCACTCGCGTTCGCTGCCAAGTTACTTTGGTGATGGGTTGGTCCTGCGTCAGTCCTGTTATTCTCGCGCCTCGCCACCCGGTTTTAGACTTTACTTTGTGTGTTTTTATACCGCACAAATATGGGCGACGGGTCGGCAAAAAGCCAGATACCCGACTTTTCCAAAAAGTCGGGTATCTCCGCGTCAAGTTTATTTATACTCACCTACTATCGCCAGAGTTTCAGGACTGACGCACGCGGGGGCAGAAACCCGGTTTTTTCGTGGCTCTTTAACTTCCCAACTGGGGATTTTGCGTAAAAACCGGGAACTTGCGCGTAAGTCCTAAGTTTGATGCCGCTGGTTTCTCATCCACAGGCGAGTAATCAGCGCAATTGCTCGCTTCTTTGGTGAGGACTGTACCAGGATGTACCGCACATTTGAGATAAAAGTTACCCGAAAAGTATCGACAGTTCTTACAGGGAACTTGATTTGAAGGTTTTATTTTAAAACCGAAAGGTTTTGGTAGATCTACTCTAAAGTATAAGTTAGTTATCATTGGCGATAGGGAGTTTCACAGTATAGAGCTGGCGCTGCGGGTTGCACCGTCAACGTCTTAGCTTTGTACTTCGCCAAAAAGGCCCCTCGACTTTTCGAGAAAAAAAACAGCCGTTTCAACCGCCGATAATTTAGCTGCCTGGGTTGATACGCTGGGCAATTCTCTGCTGATTGATGCTCGCGCCATGAAGGCGATGAATCAATTGTGGAACAAAAAGGTATCAACTCGGAAAGAGGGGAAGCCGGAAGCATATTGGGATAGTTGGTTAGACCGAGTTACCCGCAAGCGCAATCATCAGATGCGCTTCGGGGGTTAACAAGGCGGCGAAGTTGATTGTTCAACATTGTTTGAAGTGCGGGATTGGAACTTTGGTTATTGGTTGGAACCAAGGGTTTAAAACTGATGCCAATTTAGGCAAGGTTAACAACCAAAAGTTCGTTCAGATGCCATTGGTAAAATTGAAATACCGATTGAAACAGCTTGGCGTTATGCACGGTATTCGGTTTGTATAAACTGAAGAATCCTATACCTCTAAAAGTAGCTATCAAGATGGTGAATCCCTGCCCAAATATGGCGAAAAACCTTTGGGTTGGAAAGCATCGGTAAGCGAATTTTGCGGGGTTTGTATCGTGGGGCTGATAAATCAATTGTTAATGCGGATCTTAATGGTGCCGCAAACATTTTAAAAAAAGTAGCCAGCTTTTCTTCGCTTAGACTTAGGCTTACTGGGTAGACGGTCTTTGACAACCGTAGCGAGAGTTAGACTTTGGCAAAAACCTAAGTCTTCTCTGTCCGCAGAATCTCATCGGCTGTCTTTCATGAGAGTGTCAAATTCATGCATCAGGACTGGTATTGCTCCAGCAAGCACTTGAAATACAGGAGATCATAACCAGGAATAGCGAAGCGCAACGCCCAGAGTAGGAGTCAGAAAAGTGGTAAAATGCATACGCGACACCAAGCTGAGTCGCAAACACTAGATAGTGAACCAGTTCCACCACTGACAGCATCAGAGACCCAGCATAGCGGGTGTCCTCATTTGGTTGCGGGTATTGCCACACCCATCCAGGTTTTGGATAAATAACTCAAGTTGCTAGTTATCTCTCTGGCAGCGGCTAATGGCGTTACTAGGCTCTGCCCTGGTCACGAGGCTAATGGCGAGATTGGTAAAAATCCAAGATTAGCAATTAGCAATTAGCAATTAGCAACGGCAAAGTTTATAACTAGCAACTTGCGTTAAATAGTCTTGCTGTCACCATCGTTGCCGCCTAGTTCAGCTTTTGGCAATGCTGTCCATAATTATTATAGGTAACAATTTAAAGGAATAGGCTAAAACTGATATAAGACCTCACCTTTCAGAAAGGAAAATAGTCATGGCTGGCGAAGTCTACCGGCAAAGTGGAAACTTTGGCATTACACCTCTCCAAAAACTACCCTCTATGGCAGGCAGGATGCCCACCCCACAAGAGTTGTTGCAGAAGTCTATTGGTCCCATCAGCGGCGGCAAGATGGGGGCGGGTGCAAACGTCGCACTTTGTCATCAACGAAGTGGAGAAACGGAATCCAGCTAATATTTGGGGGTTTGAATTTCATGTGGGAGAGCGATTGCTCGGTGGGGGCTGGGTGCAGGACTCCACAAGAGTGGCACTTCGTTGCAGCGAAGCTACCTTTACCCCATACAGGCTTAAATTGTCACCAACGATCCATTTATGATACAACTCCTATTGTAGCCCTTTCCTAACTATGATTAAAATTCCCGGTTATTCTATCACTACTGAGATCCACTCTGGTATCAGAACCCTGGTTTATCGCGCTGTTTCTGAAACAAACCAAAAACCTGTGGTGCTCAAACTACTTAAGTCTGAGTATCCGACCTTTAATGAACTGGTGCAGTTTCGCAATCAATATACCATTGCTAAAAATCTTGATTTACCAGGAGTGGTTAAACCTTTAAGTCTGGAAAACTACGGAAATGGTTTTGCTCTGGTTATGGAAGACAATGGCTGTATTTCCCTCTTGGAAGCAATGAACCAATGGGGGAATGGGGAAGGCATGGGGAGATGTTCTGATTCCCTCAAAGACTTTTTCCACATCGCGATTCAAATTGTCCAAACCCTAGAAGGACTATATTCATACCGAGTTATTCACAAAGATATCAAGCCCCAGAATATTTTAATTAACCCCGAAACTAAGCAGGTCAGTCTAATTGACTTTAGTATTTCCTCCCTCTTACCTAGAGAAAACCAGGAGATTGCTAACCCTAACGTTTTGGAAGGAACGCTAGCTTATATGTCCCCGGAACAAACCGGACGGATGAATCGGGGTATCGACTATCGCACCGACTTTTACTCTTTGGGTGTTACCTTTTACGAATTACTGACAGGTCAACTTCCCTTTGTATCTACCGATGCGATGGAGTTAGTCCACTGTCACATTGCCCGCCAACCAATTCCCCCAAACGAGCTTGTACCAGCAATTCCCCAAGTGGTTTCCGACATCGTAATGAAATTGATGGCAAAAACCGCTGAGGAACGCTATCAAAGTGCTTTTGGACTGCGATACGATTTGGAAACTTGTTTACAACAATGGCAAGAAAATAACAGGATTACGCAGTTTCCACTAGCAAGTAGAGACATCACCGATCGCTTTATTATTCCGGAAAAACTTTATGGGAGAGAAAGGGAAGTTGCTACCCTGTTAGCTGCATTTGACCGCGTCAGCGCAGGCACGACTGAAATGATGTTAGTGGCTGGCTTTTCGGGGATTGGCAAGACAGCGGTAGTCAATGAAGTCCACAAACCGATTGTGCGGCAACGGGGTTATTTTATTTCCGGTAAATTCGACCAGTTTAAGCGCAATATTCCTTTTGCTGCCTTAGTACAAGCATTCCAGAATTTAATGCGGCAGTTACTAACAGAAAGTGCCGCATCTCTACGTGTATGGAAAACCAAAGTATTGTCAGCATTAGGAGAAAACGGACAGGTAATTATTGATGTTATTCCCGAACTAGAACGAATTATTGGCAACCAGCCAGAAGTTCCAGAACTTCCTCCCACGGCTGCCCAAAACCGTTTCAATATATTATTTGAAAAATTCATTCAAGTTTTTGCTACCAAAGAACATCCTCTGGTTATTTTCTTAGATGACTTACAATGGGCAGATTCTGCCTCATTAAAATTAATTCAGGTATTAATGACAGAGGGAAACCTCGGATCTTTATTGCTGCTAGGAGCCTATCGTGACAATGAAGTTGATGGGAGTCATCCTCTGATTTTGGCATTAGATGAAATTCGCAAAAATCAAGCCATAATAAATCAAATTACCCTATCGCCCTTAAATGTGCATGACTTAAATCGCTTGGTTGCCGATACTTTAAATTGTCCTCCAGAAATAGCATTGCCTTTAACAGAATTAGTACATCATAAAACCAATGGCAACCCATTTTTTGCCAATCAATTCCTGAAATCGCTGTATCAAGATGGCATAATTTATTTTGATTTTAGTGCGCGGTATTGGCAGTGCGATATTGCCCGCGTCAAGCCTTTAGCAGCCAGAAACGACGTAGTTGAATTTATGGCTGGTCAATTGCAAAAATTACCAGTAAAGACTCAGGAAGTATTAAAACTGGCAGCTTGTATTGGCAATCAATTTAACTTGGATACACTAGCAATAGTTTATGAAAAATCTCAAGTAGAAACGGCGGCTGATTTGTGGTCTGGATTGCAAGAAGGTTTAATATTACCGCAAAGTGAAATTTATAAATTATTTCAGGATGAGTCATCATTCAGTAACCAAACGCTGATTGCCAATGAGCCAGAAGAAATAACAGTTTATTACAAATTTCTTCATGACCGAGTGCAGCAAGCCGCTTATTTCCTCATTCCCGAAGACCAAAAACAGTCCACGCACCTAAAAATTGGACAGTTACTTTTGCAAAATACGCCTACAGAAACAAGAGAAGAAAATATTTTTGAAATTGTTAACCAGTTGAATATTGGTATGAGCCTTCTTACGCATCAAACAGATCGAGAAGAACTGGCTCAATTGAATTTGATTGCTGGAACTAAAGCATTGGCATCTGCTGCTTATAATGCTGCTGTTAAATATTTAAATGTGGGAAGGGAACTTTTAGATCCTGATTGCTGGAATCATCAATATAATCTAACGCTAGCATTATATGAAAAAGCCGCAGAAGCAGCTTATCTCAGCACTGATTTTGCCCAGATGGAGCAATTAGCTGAGGTAGTGATACAGCGAGCAAAATCGCTTTTGGACAAAGTAAAAATCTATGAAATCAAAATTCAAGCTTATACAGTACAAAACCAACTGTTACAAGCGGTAGAAACAGCTTTATCGGTGTTGAAACTATTAGGAGTCAGCTTTCCAGACAAGCCAGGTAATTTGAACATTTTACTGGGAATGCTGGGAACAAAGTTAGCTTTAGGTAAGAAAAAGCCAGCCGACTTAACTAACTTGCCGCTGATGAGTGAGCCATTTAAGTTGGCAGCAATGCAGGTTTTATTAAGCGTTCAATCTGCTGTTTATTTCACCACTCCTCAATTGTATCCGTTGATTATATTTAAACTACTTAAACTCTCTGTTCAATATGGTAATACTTCTGGTTCTGTTGTTGTTTATGCCACTTACGGACTAATTCTTTGTGGCATTGTCGGAGACATTGAAACTGGCTATCAATTTGGACAGCTAGCTTTAAGTTTGTTAGAACGTTTAAATGCAAAAGAATTCAAAGCCCAAACCTTATTTCATGTTTATAACTTTATCTTTAATTGGAAAGATCATGCCAAAGAAGGAGTGCAGCCTTTATTAGATGCTTACTCTAATGGACTGGAAACTGGAGATTTAGAATTTGCTGCCTTTTCTGCTCACCAATACTGCTTTCGTTTATATGCCATTGGTAAGCAACTAGACGAAGTTGCCAAAGAAATGGCAAATTACAAAGATGGTATAACTAAACTTAAACAAGAAACTGCCCTGAATTACAATAAAATTTATCATCAAGCAGTTTTAAATTTAATTGGCAACCCGGAAAAACCTTATGTTTTAAGCGGCGAAGTGTATGACGAACGGACAATGTTGCCAATTCATCTTTCCGCCAATGACCAAACTGCTACTTACAATTTATATTTCAATAAACTTATCCTCTCCTATTTGTTTGCCGATTATGTACAAGCAATTGAAAACGCAGAAAAAGCCCAAAATAATTTAGAAGCCGTCGCCGGTTCGCCATTTGTTCCTCTATTTTATTTCTACGATTCTCTATCTCGGCTGGCGGTATATCCAGACACCTCGAAGCCACAGCAAAAACAACTGCTCGCCAAAGTGCAAGCTAACCAAAAAAAAATGCAGAAATGGGCAAAATTTGCTCCGATGAATTACCTGCACAAATTTTATTTAGTCGAGGCAGAGCGACATCGGGTTTTGGGCGACAATATGGAGGCAATGAACTATTATGACCGGGGGATAACGAAAGCCAAAGAAAACGAGTACCTTAATGAAGAAGCACTTAGCAATGAGCTGACAGCCAAATTCTACCTCTCTTGGGGAAAAGAAAAAATTGCCCAAGTCTATTTAACTGATGCCTACTATGCCTATGCTCGCTGGGGAGCCAAGGCAAAAGTTGAAGATTTAGAAAAACGCTATCCCCAGTTACTTGCTCCCATTCTGTTCCAAAAAACCACCGCAACGACAAGGGAGACAATTGTTCAAACGATCCCGAGAACCGTCACATCGAGTAGTTCAGGTTCAGCTAATTCAAACATTCTGGACTTGGCGACGGCGATTAAAGCCTCTCAAGCACTCTCCGGGGAAGTGCAACTCGATAAGTTACTCTCGACTTTGATCCAAGTTGCCATAGAGAATGCTGGAGCAGAAAAAGCCTTTTTGATCTTATCGCAGGCAGGCAACTTGGCGATCGAAGCAGCGGGAGTCAGCGGTACAAAAGCAGCAACAGTACTGCAATCAATTCCACTTGAACAGAGCCAAGAGATTCCTGTCAGTTTGATCAACTATGTCTACCGCACATCGGAAGCTCTGGTACTCGACGATGCCAGTGCCGAAAATATGTTTTCTGCTGACCCCTATATCATCGGTACCCAACCTAAATCCGTATTGTGTACCCCAATTATTAATCAAGGTCAATTCCTGGGTATCCTTTACTTGGAAAACAATCTGACCACGAGGGCATTTACGACCGACAGATTAGAACTATTAAAAATATTATCCGCTCAAGCTGCTATCTCGATTGAAAATTCTCGACTGTATCAAACCCTAGAAGACAAAGTAAAAGAACGTACCGCCCAACTCGCAAGTGCGAACCAGGAAATTAGCGCCCTCAACGAAAAACTAAAAGCGGAAAATCTCCGCCTTAGCGCTGAGTTAGAGGTAACGCGCAAACTGCAACAGATGATTTTACCCAAACAAGAGGAATTAGATTCAATTGAAGGGTTAGAAATTGTGGGCTTTATGGAACCTGCTGATGAAGTCGGCGGCGATTACTACGATGTGTTCTCACAAAATGGTCGAGTCAAAATTAGCATCGGTGATGTCACTGGACATGGTTTGGAAAGTGGCGTAGTAATGTTAATGGCCCAAACCGCTGTCAGAACCCTGGAAGAAAGCAATCAAACCAATCCGGTGCAATTTTTAGATATTCTTAATCGGACAATTTATCACAACCTCCAACGTATCAACCCCCATAAGACCCTGACGCTTTCCCTACTCGATTATGCTCGCGGCACGCTGAGTTTAAGCGGTCAACATGAGGAGGTCATTGTGGTGCGTGCTGGGGGTGGAGTTGAACGGATAGATACAATGAATCTTGGCTTCCCCATTGGCTTAGATGAGGAGATTTATGACTTCATTGCTACTGAACAAGTGCAGTTAAACTCAGGCGATGTGGTGCTGTTATACACCGATGGCATTACCGAAGCATTCGACATCAATAGCCAGCAATACGGGATTGAGCGGTTATGTGAAGTGGTCAGGGGCAACTGTTGTTTCTCAGCAGAAAAAATTAGAGAAACAGTGATTGAAGATGTGCGGCGGCATATTGGCTGTCAGAAAGTTTTTGATGATATTACTTTGGTGGTGCTGAAACAAAAATAGATAACGCAAGTTGCTAGTTATAAACTTTGGCGTTGCTAATTGCTAATTGCTAATTGCTAATATAGGATTTTTACCAATCTCGCCATTAGCCATTAGCCATTAGCCGCTCATCGAGAGATAACTAGCAACTTGAGTTAGATAGCTTTCCCCTACTTATAGCGGTTTGCAGCCCGATGAGGTACACCCACAGCGGTGTGCGGGCAGCATTATAGCGGTTTGCAGTCGTATGAGGTACACCTTCGTTTGTATAGCGGCACCCTTAAGGGTGCCGCTATACAAACGAAGCCATTTGGCTTTCCCTCACGCGGCTGCAAGCCGCTGTAATGCTGCGCGCTTGACAAACGAAGCCATTTGGCTCAGGACTTATATGATGTCCGCTCGGCTAAGGCATCGCACGCTCATGGCGGGTTTATCAATACAATGAGCCACAGATCAAAGATTACTGGTAAAACCCGCCCCTACGAAACTATTAACTGTACGAGTCCGATACTACCGGACGTGATATTACAGCGGCTTGCAGTCGCGTGAGGTACAGCGAAATCGCTTCGTTTGTGTAGCGGCACCCTTAAGGGTGCCGCTACACAAACGAAGGTGTACCTCACTCAGCAAGCAATCCGCTATATATGATGTCCGTTGAATTGCCCATAATAAAAAAACCTCACGGAGTCGTTGCGTAGGGACACGGCATCAGAGATATCTCGGATAAACAGATAACGTTAATAATGCCGTGTCCCGGCTGCTAATTATGGGTAATCGACCGGACATCATATTACGCATCTGGCACATTGGTTGGTTCGTAGTCAGCGCTGTCTTCGCTTCTAGATTGGCACTCAAGTGCCTACTACAAACATCAATCGTTCGTAGCTACTAATAATTCGTAGGTTGGGTTGAGCAATAGCGCAACCCAACTCTACCAGCTAAAAAGTTGGGTTGAGGGAGGAAACCCAACCTACAGCTGCAATCTTTTCGAGTGAGGTACAGCCTTATGGCTTCGTTTGTGTAGCGGCACCCTTAAGGGTGCCGCTACACAAACGATGGCGTACCATCAGCGCCTGCAATCCGCTATAAACTCTATTGTGATTTATTGCTCATTCCTGTACAATCTAGCGCAGTATTTCATCAAACACCGTAAACAGGGCAACATGGTACTGCAAGCAGGATGGCGGCAAGTCGGCGATCGCGTTTCTCAAATCATTGCCAGAGCATGGCTAGACTCGGAGTTTCAGGGAAGATTAATAGCTGACCCTAGAGCAATACTGGAAGGGGAAGGGATAGAAATTCCTGAAGGTCTACAGGTGACTATAGATCGATCTACTATTGACTGGAGTATTGGTTCGCGAGCAGGTAATGTAGTTTGGACTATTCCCTTACCGCCAAAACCGGCAGATATTTCCGAGGAACAGCTATCAGATTGGGCGAGAGGGGACTTTTCCCAACAAGATATTAGATGCGTCAATGCCTGTTGCTAAACATCGCCTTGTATGTAGAGAGCAAAATTGATGAATGCAAGTGACTTGACAGGTTTGGATTAAATGATATCCTGTAAAACAAAAACAATAAAGCGTCAGTAAATGGGTGATAGCATGGTCTACCAAGCAAAACAGGGAAATACTGAACTCTCAACAGCGCAAGCACAAGCCAGCTTGCTACCAGAAGGGTGGCAAGAAATCGGCGAACGTGTTTCTATGTTAATTGCGAAAGCATGGTTAGATGCTGAATTTAAGGAAAGATTGCTAGCCGATCCCAGAGGAACGCTGGAAGTTGAAGGAATTAAGGTTCCTGCTGGTGTCCGGGTACAAATAGATCAACTTAATCACAACTGGAGTATTGGCTCGACACCTGGTTTATCAGATGATGTAGTTTAAAGAATTCCCCTACCTCTTAAGCCTGCGGATATTTCAGAAGAGCAACTTTCAGCTTTGACTAGCGGTAATCTCTCGGCAGTTCCTGATAATAGAATCCCCGCTTGCTGCTAATAGTTAGCAAAACAGCTAACAAACCAGGTTTCTTGAGGAAAAATAGCAAAAAAGTAAGGTGAGAGAAGATCCAGCCTTCAAACTGTTTCTATGCTATCCCGCTCCTTGGTGGCGAAAGCTAAACATTCAGGATGGAACATCTATTACTGATTTACCCATCCGCAACAGGTCATGATATCAAGTCCGATAGCATCGGACTTGCAAAGTTAATAGTATTGTAGGGGCGGGTTTTACTAGAAACCTTTGATTGTTGCGAATTGTATTAATAAACCCGCCCCCCGCGCGATGCCGATGCAACCGGACATGATATGATTCGTCAACCAAGATTTAAACATTGCTTCCATATAGAAGTAGTAGAACCAGAAGGCGTCTTTTTGCTCTGGGAGCAAGAACCCATCTTTTTAACCGGCAAAATCTATCAAAAATTAGCTTTTTTGCTGGATGGTTCTCGCACCGTAGAAGAGTTGGTGCATTTGCTGGCAGATGCGGCATCAGCACCGGAAGTTTACTATGCTTTGATGCGATTAGAACAGAAGGGATATATTGTTGAAAACGATAACAGTATATCTCCTGAAGCAGCCACTTTTTGGGAAAGCTTGCCCATAGATGCTCGGTCAGTATCTTATTTGCAATCAACTGGTGAAGTAACGGTAACAACCTTTGGTAATATTCCCACTGAATTATTTGTATCGAGTTTAGAATCGCTGAATCTGCGGGTAAATCAGCAGGGAAAATATCAGGTTGTGTTAACAGATGATTACCTGCGCGATGAATTGGCTAGTTTTAATCAGAAAGCACTCGAATTACAGCAGCCTTGGATGTTAGTTAAACCTGTGGGAACGGTGGTATGGATTGGGCCGATTTTCCACCCCGGAAAAACAGGTTGTTGGGAATGTTTAGCGCAACGCTTAAGGGCAAATCGTCCTGTTGATGCGTTTATCCATCAAAGAAAAGGAAAACCATCTTTTTTTCCTACTGCCAAAGCCGCGTTACCTTCTACTCTCCAAACTGCATTTGGTTTAGCTGCTACAGAAGTAGCGAAATGGATTGCACAACCAGAAAGTCAACAGCTAGAAACTCAGGTAGTGACACTGAATCTCAGGTCGCTGGAAATGCTTTCTCATCAGTTAGTTCGGCGTCCGCAATGTTGCAGTTGCGGTCAACCTGAATTATACGCTCCTACTCGCTCTCCCATCGCGATCAATTTACAAAGTCGTCCCAAAGTTTTTGTCGAAGATGGCGGCTATCGCAGCGTTACCCCAGAAGAAACCTTGGCAGAATACGGACATCATATCAGTCCGATTACCGGAGTAGTGCGAACACTCAATCGCCTTTCTCCCCCCACCCACCGCTGGAATCACACATATATAGCTGGACACAACTTCGGTCTAATGTTCGACGACCTTTATTTTCTGCGCCAAACAGTCAGGGGTCGCAGCGGCGGTAAAGGTAAAACCGCAGACCAAGCAAAAGCCAGCGGTTTGTGCGAAGCAATAGAACGCTATTCTGGCACATTTCAAGGCGATGAAATCCGCATTCGCGCTACTTATCAAGACTTAGGCGACACAGCTATTCATCCCCATACCTGCCTAAATTTTAGCTCAAAACAATATCAAAATCGACATGTTTGGAATGCTCATTGTCCCCCGCATCAAAAAATACCAGAACCCTTCGATACCTCACGGCTAATTGACTGGACTCCCATTTGGTCTTTAACAGATCAAACCTTTAAGTATCTGCCTACAGCTTATTGCTATTACGGATATCCTCGCTCTCAAAGTCCCGATTGCTGGGCAGACTCCAACGGTGCCGCAGCCGGAAATAATATAGAAGAAGCTATTCTGCAAGGCTTTCTGGAATTAGTAGAGCGGGATAGCGTTTGTTTGTGGTGGTACAATCGCTTGCAAAGACCCGGTGTAAATTTAGCCAGTTTTGATGACCCATATATTCTGGGATTACAGGAATATTACCGCACAATTGAACGCCTGATTTGGGTTCTTGATGTCACCAGCGATTTTGGCATTCCCACTTTTGTCGCTATTTCTAGCACTTTCGAGCGAAAAGTCAGCCAGCTATTGTTTGGCTTTGGCGCGCATTTCGATGCCAAAATAGCAATTACGAGAGCCTTAACTGAAGTTAATCAATCACTTCCTCCAGTTTTAACAGCACGGGAGGCAAACCATAATGAATTGGATCAAACTACTATTGAAGATTGTCCCTATTTGCTTCCCGATCCTACCCTACCTGAAAAAATTTCCTCTGACTATCCCCAGTTTTGGCATGAAGATTTACGCGATGACGTTTTAACTTGCCAAAAAATGAGCGAAAAAAAAGGAATGTCTATGCTAGTGCTGGATCAAACTCGTCCCGATATCAATTTAAATGTAGTAAAAGTGATTGTTCCTGGAATGCGCCATTATTGGCGGAGATTGGCTCCTGGACGACTTTACAACGTACCCGTGCAGTTAGGATGGCTCTCAGAACCACTACCAGAAGAAAATCTAAATCACCAGTCAATTTTTTAATATATCAATCAAATGTCTGAAACTTCTATACTTTCTTTTTTACCTGGCATATCCCTAGAACAGCAAAATCAGGAATGGGTACTTCACTATCAAACAACTACCCACTCCAAAAACACGATTTCTTTGCCCAATTGTTCCCAGGGAACATTGAAGGCTTGGCAAGTACTGTGCAAAGATGGAGATACGCGAGAACAATTGAGTTCTCTAGTTCAAGAAACTGATGGGTTGTCCAATCTAGCTGAATTTTATTATTATCTCGCACAATTTGAACGCCTTGGCCTGATCTGTCAAACTATCTATGCAGATGGAACGCCGATAGCGAAAGTGGTTCCCCTTGCACCTGCACCCGCATTGGCAATTGGGGAGGTTTCTGCCGAACGGTCTTATGTTTTGTCGCGGTTTGCTTATTTACATCGCCAGAACAGTCAAATAGTGCTGGAATCACCCCTATCTAAGGTGCAGTTGGTAATACCTGATTGGCGGGGAGGCGCTATTTTAGCCGAACTTAACCAACCATGCTCTTACTCTCAGCTATGCCAAAAAATATCTGGCATTTCAGCAAATGCCGTGCAACAATTCCTCAATTTGCTTGATGCTGCCAAGATGCTTTCAGAAGTTAAAATCGAGGGGGAAATTGCCGAAGATAAACAGGATGCTCTTGTGCAATGGGAATTTCACGATTTACTGTTCCACAGTAAGGTGAGAACCGGAAGACATCGCCAACCTGTGGGGAGAACCTATCGCTTTTTGGACAAAATTACCCAACTTCCTGCTATTAAAAGCCAGGTGACAGACAGTATTATTTCCCTATATCGACCGGATATTGAAGCGCTCAAAAAAAATGATTTACCTTTTACTCGCGTTTTAGAAGAGAGAAAATCAATTCGCCATTATGGCAACCAACCAATAAGCGATCGCCAACTGGGAGAATTTCTTTACCGTTCCCTCAGAGTTAGAAACATCCTCAAAACAGAAACAGAAGAACTGAGTAATCGACCATATCCCAGTGCCGGAGCTTGCTACGAATTAGAAGTTTATACAGCAATTAATTGTTGCGATAATATTCCCTCTGGTTTGTATCATTACAATCCTCAAAAACATCAACTTTTTTTAGTTTCTCCTAGAACTTCTCAAGTGGAAGCTTTACTAGAGGAAGCCGCGCAAAATAATCCTGAGAGGCAAACTCCTCAAATTCTAATTATTTTAGCGGCTCGATTTCCCAGAATTACCTGGTATTACGAATCCATCGCCTATGCTAGCATTCTGAAAAATGTGGGTGCTGTATTTCAGACTATGTATCTGGTGGCAACTAGCCTCGACTTAGCCGCTTGCGGTATTGGTTGTGGCAACGCCGACTTATTTGCCGCTGCCGTAGGATGTGACTACTATGCTGAGTCCTCTGTTGGCGAATTCGCTCTATGTAGCAAGCAGTCTTAAAAACGCTGTCCTGGCGCTGCTCCACAACTCTTGCAATCAGGACTCACCCAACTGTCATATGATGTCCGCCAAATCATATCATGTCCGGGTAATGACTTACGATTAAGCGCCGATTTGAAGCCACCAATGATATCATGTCCGGTTAATTACTTGTAATAAAAACTTCGACCCTTCCTTAGCGTCCTTAGCGTCTGGGCGTCAGCCCTAATTATCAGCGTTCAACCGGACACGATATCACCTACTATCGCCAGAGTTTGATTCGGCAGGTTTCTCATCCACAGGCGAGTAATCAGCGCAATTGCTCGCTTCTTTGGTGAGGACTGTACCAGGATGTACCGCACATTTCAGATAAAAGTTACCCGAAAAGTATAGACAGTTCTTACAGGGAACTTGATTTGAAGGTTTTATTTTAAAACCCAAAGGTTTTGGTAGATCTACTCTAATTTTTGACACCATCAAACAAGCTGCTGCTACAATCGCGATAAAGCTAACGGAACTAAAGGTCAGAACTACATCGTATATTATAGGCAGATTGAGTTGGGTATCGCTCGGTTGAGCTTCGCTTTGAGTCGTTTGGTTTAAATCAATTTCTCTTAAACTTGTATATTGTTTTGGCAGTTGAGCGACATACATATGTTTTACCTTGCTAACAACGATTTTGCAGCCTCGCCATCGAACGCGCCGATATTTCCTTCAACAACGCCTTAAATTGGGCGATCGAAGGTTGCTGTAGTTCGAGCAAGCGGTGATAGAGCCTTACTTATACGTGTAGCAAAATTAAAATTTTTCTATATCTACCAAGAGGTTCAATTATTAATCGAGTTATACACCAAAAGAAATAGGAGCGTAACCTGCATACGCTCCTTGGTTAATAGCTGGGTGAACTGGGTTGAATTAGTACTAAATCATTGCTAGTTATCTCTCTGGGAGCGGCTAATGGCTAATGGCTAATCGAGCGAGCGGGAAAATTTCTATATTAGCAATTAGCAATTAGCAATTAGCAATTAGCAACTTGCGTTACTACAGGGGAGAATTAGACAGTGGTCGATAAATATAACTAGGAGTACCGGGTTTTTGAATCGATTCTTTTATGCTATCGAGGTCAATGTAGCAATCAGCGACATTGATTAAATGGTCGTTGGTCATTGACCGCAAACTGACGACTTCGACTCGCACTCCCTTGTAGCTAACGGCGTTGACGGCGTAGGCGAGGTCGCCATCTCCGCTGACTAAAACCGCTGTATCGTAAGATCCGGCTAAAGTCATCATATCAACGGCAATTTCTACATCCAGATTGGCTTTTTTGGAGCCATCGGGGAGTTGGACGAGTTCTTTGGTGACGACGCGGTAACCGTTGCGACGCATCCACAGCAGAAAACCTTGTTGTTTTTCATTGGTGCGATCTACTCCGGTGTAGAAGAAAGCGCGTAACAACTTAGAACCAGCAGTTAAGCGTACCAGTAGTTTTGTATAGTCTATTTCTATGCCAAGTTGCAAAGCTGCATAAAATAAGTTTGCCCCATCTATAAAAATAGCTACTCGACCGCGATTTAAGCGATCGCATATCGAACCTTCCCCACACCCCTCTGTCATTTCCATCTCTTCACTTCCTTTGACACTCGGTTTGGCAAGTTTTTGCCCTTGGTAAAGCGCTTGTGGCCTTACTGCGCGATCGTGACCGTTTTCTTTAGCAAGAGTCATTGATACCTCTGGATTTAAATTTTGCAAGTTTATTAGTAAAATCAGGATTTTATAGATCTGTACCAGCCATGGCGGCACAGATGACTATAAATGGACTAAACCCCTATCATACCAAGTGTTTTCCCAAAGCGATCGCTTTTAAGTTAAGAAACAATCACAATTTCCTGTAACCTTGTAGCTGTAATGGTTTGACGCCAGTTTCTCCATATTGAATTGTTTCTAATATCATGTCCTTAGGTAGCGGTAGTGTATGGATGGCTAATTGCTAATTGCTAATTGCAAGCTTGTCAATTGCCTCCAGAGCAGCCATTAGCGATTAGCTATTAGCAGTTACACAACCGTTGCTATTGGACATGATATAATAAGGAAAGAGACTCCAACTGGGGCAGAGATCAGCTCCCTCGCTCTGTTGGAGTCCCGCTTTCGGTGCAAATCGAAAGCCTTTTTGGGATTAATTTGTGCGATTCACCAACAGGACTTACGCAAAGAAACCGGGTTTTTATGAAAAATCGTCGCTTTGGAGCTAGAGATTTACGCAGAAACAAAGGTGATAGGTTCGTCGTGGGTAAGTCCTGACCAAAAAAGGCGGAAATTTTGATGCCTGGGGCACGAATAGCCAACGAGACGCTCTGTGCCAGAAAAAAAGGTATTTTTGTTTGAATTCTCTGGATTTTTTAGATCATGTCTTTTGGTATCCTGTCGGTTGGGGGCACGGCATGTTTAATATAATTGGGTTTTTTAAGATATTGTAGATGCCGTGCCCCTACCCCCAATTACGGGTAATCGACCGAACACGATATTATCGGCGGGGCAAACCCTCTGCCTTTTCCCCCTGTCTCTTAACGAAAAAATTAGATTCCTCCTAGTTAATTACACTCTCACCGCCTCGACAGAACAACGACGCCAACCGAATCAAGCAGATTTGTACTCACAAACTCCCAGCTTAAGCGATTTGTAATTTGCTAGATTTGGCTTGAGCTGCCTGGTAAATCTCGTGGACTTGACGCTTAACGCGACCATTTTCTATCGCTTGCTGTAATAGCATCAGCGCTTCTATGTCGTAGGAATTTAAACGGGTATCAAAAAGTTTGCGGATTTGAGCTTCAGTGTCCATCGATAAATAGCCAGCTTTTAGAGTTTCGTGGACTAAATGATAAATTGAGTGCATAACCAACTCCTTTAACCCCAGTCATTAACTGAACTCTACTTGACTAATTAGGTTAAAGCTAAAAAATGCAGAACTTGTGCAGATGATACTCGCTAAATGTTAAAAAATATAAAAGAACTGGCTCACGGCTGCCAGCCGAGGACTGCGACAACTTGAGCGGATAACTGCATTGCCTTGAAGGGTTTGGTAATAATACCCGCGACGCCGAGTGAGGCAAAGCGGCGTTGATCCGCAGCTTGTGCCTTAGCGGTCATTAAAATGACGGGGATAGACTCGGTGGCAGGATTCGCTTGCAACGCTTGCCAAGTGGCGATCCCATCCATTTCGGGCATCATCACATCGAGGAGGATGGCATCGGGTTGTTGCGCGATCGCTTGATCTAACCCTTCCCTACCCGAAGCGGCGGTTAAGACTTGCCACCCGGCGACGGTTTTGAGCGCCAGTTCCGCCACTGCCCGGATATCGTATTCATCATCGACAATTAGAATGCGTTTGGCGCTCACGAATTGCTGTCTCCTTCCTGAACTCGAACGATGCGGTTTAGCAAGTTGATGACTCGGCGTTCAAACTCGTGCGGTGTAATGCGTGCTTTGGTGAGGAACAGTGTCTGACCCAACTTTAAGCGATCGCGATCGCTTTGACTCAAATCTCGTGAAGTATACACCACCAACGGCACGTGACACAGACGGTTGTGATGCCTGAGCCAGTCTACCACGGCAAAACCATCGCCTTCCGGCAGTCCCAAATCGAGGATTAATAAATCGGGGAGGAGGCGCTGGCTTAATTGAATCGCTTCCCGTCCAGTTCGCGCATAAAATGTTTCAATCCCATAGCGCTCAAACATGGCAATCAGTACTTGTGCCAAATCCAAATCATCTTCTACCA
Source organism: Microseira wollei NIES-4236 (assembly GCF_020521235.1). Classification (GTDB taxonomy): domain Bacteria; phylum Cyanobacteriota; class Cyanobacteriia; order Cyanobacteriales; family Aerosakkonemataceae; genus Microseira; species Microseira wollei. The sequence continues at coordinate 30,112 of NZ_BLAY01000073.1, forward strand.
CCAGCACTTTCATCCTCTGATTCTGTTTGGCTAAAGCTTTCTCCAGCGCTTGGCACAATGTTTGTCGATCGGGAGGTTTAACTATCCAGTCGTTCACCCCTGGATAGGGAACTTCTCGATTGTCGGGTAATAATCCGCTGAGTACGATCGCCGGGATATTTTGGGTTTCTTCATGCTGTTTCAATTGCGCTAGGGTTTCCCACCCATCCATTCCAGGCATCATCAAGTTGAGGATAATTACATCGGGATGGTTGGCGATCGCTTGTGCGATCGCCTCTTGCCCCGATCCGACTGCAATCGCCCGGTAACCTTGCTGTTCCAGGGTAGTTTGTACCACAAACCGGATATCGGCGTCGTCATCGCACACTAATACCAGTGGTATCTGGGATTCGGCGATGGCGTTCAACTCGCCTTCTGCTTGGTACAAAACTGGCAGGGTAAAGTAAAAGCTGCTGCCTTCTCCTAAAGTACTTTCAGCCCAAATTTGCCCTTCATGCAGCTGCAAGATGCTGCGACAGATGGCTAACCCTAAACCCGTTCCTCCTTTGGCGCGCGAGTCGGATGCATCGACTTGCTGAAAAGGTGCAAAAATCGATTCGAGTTTATCTGCTGGAATGCCCCGTCCAGTGTCGGTGACTTTAAATAATACGTAGCTATAGGAGGAAGAGGGGGAAGAGGGGCACGACGGCGGGAGGGCAGGTGTGCAGGTGGGCAGAGGGGAATTTGAATCTATATTCTCCCCTGCTCCCCTGCTCCCCATCTCCCCTGCTCCCCATCTCCCCTGCTCCCCTGCTCCCCATCTCACCTGCTCCCCTGCTCCCCCTTCTCCCCCAGCTGCCTGAATTTCCCCACTCAACCAAACTGTTGCACCTGGGGCGGAAAATTTAATTGCATTAGACAGCAAATTGGTGAAAACCTGGATAATCCGATCGGGATCTGCCCAAAAACTTGCTTTGAGGGCAGAGACGCTGATGGTAACGCCTGCATTGCGCGCCATTTCTTCCACGACTTCTACTGACTGAAGCATTAAATTTTCTGCTTGACATATTTGCTTAGTCATGCCTACTTTACCAGATTCGATGCGTTCGATATCCAAAATGTCGTTAATTAAACGCACCAACCGCTCGGTATTATTGGCAGCAATTGTTAACATGCGCTGCGCTTCTTCGGGTTGAGCTTGCAATAACCCACTCGCGAGGAGATCCAACGCACCGGAAATTGAAGTTAGAGGGGTACGCAATTCGTGGCTGACAATTGAGACAAATTCATCTTTGAGTCGCTCGATTTCTCGGCGAGCGCTGATATCTTTCATAAAGCCATAATGCCCGATGAATTGCTCTTGGTCGTAAGCTTTGACCATGACGATTTTCTGCTCGAAAACCGACCCGTCTTTTCGCACCGCCCTTACTTCTACTTCTGCCTTGTCATTTGCCAGCATTTGTTGGTAGGCGGCTAGGGTTTTTTCTCGGTCGTCGGGGTGTACGGTTTGTTGCCAATCCATCCCGATTATCTCTTGAGGTTGGTAACCCAACATACTGGCATAAGCTGGGTTGACTTGAATGAAATTTCCTGGCAAATCTATTTGGGAAATGCCTACAACGGCTATTTCTAATGCTCTATTCAGATTGCGGATTTCTGCTTCCGAAGCTTTGCGATCGCTAATATCTTTATGCGTCCCCGTCATTCTCAGGGGGTTCCCTTGTTCGTCGCGAGCCACGACTTTACCATAATTCCCTATCCATTTCCATTCCCCCGATTTGGTTCGCATTCGATAATCGAAGGCATAAGGAACCGAACTGTCTTGTAAATGATTGTTCAGCACGTCCATTACCCAGGGGCGATCGTCTGGATGAATCAGACTTTCCCAGTTATTGACATTTGCGACATATTCACCTATGTCATAGCCGAGCATTAAAAGCCATCGGGGACTTACATAAACCTCTTCAGTGGTAATGTGCCAGTCCCAGAGTCCGTCCCCAGAGGCTTCTAGCGCGAGTTGCAAGCGTTCCTCGCTCTGGCGCAGTGCTGCTTCTGCTTGCTTGCGATCTGTGATATCTTGACCTACAGCCTGATACTCAACGATTTGTCCCTGGTCGTTGAAGATGGCTCGGTTTATCCATTGATGCCAGCGAATTTCTCCCGTGGGGAGGATGACCCGATGTTCGTGGCTGATATATGGTTTATCCGCAGATAGGGAGGCAATGTTCTCTGCAACTAATGCCCGGTCCTCCTCTGGAATCAGCGGCATGAAGGGATTGTGCAGAATGTCTTGCAATTGCCGATCGAAATAGCGACAGTAGGCCTGATTTACGAAGGTCAATACCCCATTTGGCAGAAAACGACAGATCAGTTCGGTCTGATCTTCAACAACGGCGCGGTAGTGGGCTTCGCTTTGTCGCAGTGCTTCTTCTGCTTGCTTGCGAGCGCTAATATCAAAAATCGTAGACCGACTCATCAGATAGTTTCCCGCTTCATCTTTGATCGCCGTTGCATTTAAACTCACGGGTAAAATTGTGCCATCTTTGCGAATATAATTAAATTCCAGATTATGCAGCGATCCGTTCTGTTTGAAACGCGGGAAGTTTTCTTGGAAGATTGCCAAACTGTCGGGTGCAAGCAATTCGGTCACATGCTTTCCAATTATCTCTTCCCGCGCGTAGCCCAACATATTCAGTTCGGTATCGTTGATGCGGACAATATTACCATCTGCATCGAGGGAATGATACCCGCAAGGGGCATGGTTATAAATGTCTTCGATTTCTGCGGCGTACCTTTGCAGCGCTTCTTGTGCTTGCTTGCCTTCGGTAATATCGCTGCCAATGCCGAGAAATCCGGTAATGTTATTTCCGCCATCGTACAAAGCAGTAACTGATAGCAAAACCGGGAAGCGGGAACCATCTTTGCGAATATAAGTCCATTCGCGCTCATCTATTTCCCCGCGCCGCGCCTTGGCTACAAACGTCTCCATTCCCGGTTCAATTGTAACGCCCAACTCCTGTGAAAGTTCTTGTGCCCGTTGTACGACTTCATCCCCATCATGGATGATATCAGGAGTTGTCTTGCCAATTACTTCTGCTGCGGTATAGCCCAGCATTCGTTCTGCTGCTGCGTTAAAAGTGCGAATCGTCCCGTCTACTGTGGTAGAAATAATCGTGTAGTTGGCGCTATTTAAAATCGCGTTCTGCAATGTGGCGATTTCTTGTAGTGTTTGTTCTGCCTGTTTGCGTTGGATGAATTGCCCAATTTGGTTGCCAATACTCGTGATCAAATCGAGCAAATCTACGTCTGGTGGTTGAATTTGACGGCTAAAGCAGGTAATAACACCGAGGATTTCGCCACCCATCCGAATCGGAAAGCAAAATGCTGCGTGCAATCCAATTTCGGCGGCTATTTCAGAGCGCAGGAAGAAATCATCTTCAACTACATCTGCAATCCAAATTGGTTCGTTTGTTGCCCAAACGCGCCCCGGTAAACCAATTCCAGGCGCAAAGTTTATTGTTTGGGCGATCGCTTTAAATTCTGGCGAAGTCATCCCAGGTGCTTGCCAAATTTCTACGCATTGTAGGGAAGGGGTAATTGGTAATTGGGAATTGGGAATTGGGAATTGGTGCGATCGTTCATTACCCTGGGTAGCGATCCAAAATTCTGCCGCTACCCACCCCAAACTATTACAAATCGCGGGCAAAATTCTGGAGTACATTTCCGTCAGGGTAGCGGCTTCTGCCAGTACCCGCGTTGTGGCATATTGGACGGTTACCCCCCGTTGGGCCCATTCCCGTTCTGCAATTTCGGTTCGCAAGGCTATATTGGCTTCAAATAGCTCGTGGGTGCGTTGAATAACTCGGTGTTCTAATTCGTCGTTGGCGCTGCGGAGGGCGGCTTCTTGCGCTTTGCGATCGCTTATATCCATCACCGTTCCCATCATCCGAATTGCCCTGCCCGCTGGGTCGTAAAAACCCCGCCCTTTGCCTTCCACCCAGTGGATGCTACCATCAGGCCAAATAATCCGGTATTCTGCGACGTAGTCGGTTTTTGTTGCTAAAGCCATAGCTACAGCGGTTTCTACCCGTTCGATATCTTCCGGGTGGACGCGGGAGTGAAATGCTTGATAATTGACAGCGAAGGTGCCGGGAACCAAACCAAACAGTCTGGCGTGATTATCGTTCCAGGTGACGCGGTTGGTCAATAAGTTCCAGTCCCAAATGCCAATGCAAGTTGCTTCTAGGGTTAGCCGCAGTCGTTGTTCGCTGTATTGCAGCGCTTGCTGTACTTGAATCCGATCGCGTTGTGCGGCGATGCGATCGCTAATATCGCGCAAAATTACAGTAAATATTGTTTCCCCTTCTAATTCCAGCTTCGAGATCGAAGCTTCAGCTGGAAATTCCCTCCCATCTTTGCGACGACCAACAATTTCCCGATGTTGTCCCATTCCCCGCGCTACATCGGGCGAGTTGGCGAATTGACTGATGTGTTGGCGATGCATTTCCCCAAAGCGAGAAGGCAAAAGTAAATCCAAGGATTGTCCTAAAATTTCTTCGGTACTGTAACCAAAGATTTTTTCTGCTCCCTGATTAAACAAGGTAATGCTTTGGGTTTCATCAACCGAGATAATCGCATCATCCGCAATATCCAGAATCCCAGCCAAACGACTTTGGGAGGCGTGCAGTGCGGCTTCTACCTGCTCGCGTTCGGCGATTTCCCGTTGCAATTGTTGGTTAGCTGCTTCTAACTCGGTTGGACTCGGCAAAGCTAAAATTTGCGGCACTAATGAAATTAGAATCACCGCCGCACAGAGAGAAACTCCCGCCGTCAAAGCTTTGAGCGTTCCCGATACCCAATAGATGGGATGCCAAAGCGTCCAAACCTCCATCAGGTGGGTGGTTCCACAAGCGACGATCAAAATTCCAAACAGCAAAAATATCCAATCAAATGGTAAGTCTTTTCGCTTTTGGACTAGATAGATTAACCCTATCGCAATCCCATAATAAGCCAGGGCAATCAGCGAGTCAGAAACCACATGCAGCCACACCAGCCCCGGTTTCCAAAGATAGCAATGCCCGTGAGGGATAAATGAATTGTATGTCATATAAACTTACCTTCAAATATAGTATATACCGAGACAAGGAGGACAAGGCGGAGGGAAAGTTGTCCATTTCTTGTGCAACTTTGTATCATCTATTACCGCCTTTTTTAACTTTCTCACCCTCAAGGGTGAGGCTACACAAGCAAAGCCCGCCTTCGCGGGCTAAAGGCTAATAAATCCGGATTTGGTATCAACAAATGCTTGACTTTTTTCAACATCTTTGCTCTGAAATTAAATTTAGTAAATTTGTAATTTTGCACTTGGGCAGAGAATTATTAGCCAACCCCCATAAGCAATTAGCAATTAGCAATTAGCAATTACCAGTTTAATTTTTAATTTTTAACTGTTGGCTGGCGGCTTGATATAAAGAAAGTAGATCGGCACCATCTTTAGGATACTGGACAATTCCGCAACTGAAGGATACCCGCAAGGGCGTGCCATCAACAGTAGTAAATTCTCTTTGGCGCAGATGCTTCAAAAGTTCAGAAAGCCGCCGTTTGGCATCGCTTTTTGCGATTCCAGACATGCCGATGACAAATTCGGTTCCACCCCAACGACCGATGACATCTTGGCTGTGGAATGATCGCCGCAGGATTTCTGCCAATTGAGATAAGACTCGATCCCCGGTGGCATGTCCGAATTGGTGGTTAATTTGCTTCAGGTTGTTGGGTTTAATAATTGCGAAACACAAAGGTTGATCTGTGACTTGGCACTCTTGTTGCCAGCGCAGCAGACTGGCGGTGGACTTGCGTCGGTTGGGGAGGCCAGTCAGGGGATCGGTTTCTGATAAACTCCGCAATAGACGCGATCGCTCGATCCGATTCAGGATGCGCGTCACCAGTTCCGCCGCTACAATCGGTTTGCTAACGTAGTCGTCTGCACCAGCTGCAAATACCTGCCGCCTGATGTCGCCATCGGTGTGAGCGGTAAGGAACAAAATTGATAGTCCGCTCCAGTTGGGGTCGTTGCGGACAACCTTGCACAGTTCAATGCCGCTAATTTGGGGCATTTCTATATCCAAAATTAGCAACTCTGGCGCAGTTGTTTTGAGAACATCCAAAAACCGCAGCGGGTTATCTAAGGTATATACCTTAATGCCCCAAGGTTTGAGTAAAGTTTGCAGCGCGGTTAAAATATTCCGATCGTCGTCTACCGCCATCACCCTCGCTTCATCGGTACGGGCGTATTGCAGCAGTTGTGTGGCACATTCTAGCACCTGGACAGGGGATAAAGGTTCGTGCAAAATCCGCCGTACCCCTAAGCGGGCGATTTTAACTCGGTCGATTAAATTATCCCGCTCGGCGATCGCGATCGTTGGTACTGGGGGAGTAAGTGCATTGAGTTGAGTCAATAACCCCTGACTTGCCTCGTGCAAGTCCCGATTAGTCAGGTCGAGCAGCACCAGATCGGGGGGCGAGCTTAAAATATATTCTCTCAGTTCCACAGGGGTATAGCCATCAGTGGAATGCACTCGTATGCCCCAACTCGTCGCTTCGATCGCCAATTGTTCCGTCAGCGACCGATCCAAGTCAACAACTAACAATAAAGGATATGGGTCTGCGGATTCATTTGCTGATGGTAATGCGGGCAATTGTTCCCTATTGAGTCGTTGCAGTTCCCGATCCAGTGCTTGAACGAGTTGAGTCAGGTATTGCTTTTGCTCTGCTGCCAAATGCAAGTCAGCTTTAAAGTTAGCTTCGATTTCTTTAGCCAAACGAGAACCTTCATCCGATCCAAACATGCCCAAAGATCCTGCCAGTTTGTGCGCTTCTTGCTCCGCAAGACTGCGCGCCTCCTCGGTCAACTGGTCGTTTTGCAGCAGCGTTGTTGCTTGGGCGATTGTTGTAACGCGATCGGCGATGGTATCTTTAACTTGCTGCCAAATTTTACCAACTCCCGCTGCTGTCTGCGCTGCAACGTTGGCGTTGGCATTTTGGCTAGTGGATTTCTTTCCATCAACAGTGGCAACCCCGCTGGCAGTATCCACAGACTTGAGTCGATAACCGATACCATAAACTGTCTCGATCGGATCTTCTGGAACCCCTGCTGCCCTGAGTTTCATTCGTAACCCTTTGAGATGGGATCTGACTGTATCATCGCTGGGGGGTTCTTCAAACGACCACAGTTGCTCGATCAACGCGCCGCAGCTAAAAATCCGCTGTGGATTGCGGAGAAATACTTCCAGCAGTCCGTATTCTTTGGGGGTCAAATGCAGCGAGCGAGCGTCCCAAGATACTTCGCAGGTACTCGGGTTGAGGCGTAGTTTGTTCCACTCCAACAGCGGCGGTAAGCTTGAACCCCCCCGACGCAGCAATGCTCGGATGCGGGCTAATAATTCCTGAAAATCAAACGGTTTTACGATATAATCATCCGCGCCTGCATCCAAACCCATGACTTTATTCGTGCTGGCATCTTGCGCGGTGAGTAAAATTACGGGAGTGAGATTGCCTTGACTTCGCAACCGCCGACAAAAGCTAATTCCATCTAACTTCGGCAGCATCACATCGAGCAAGATCGCATCATAGCTAGAAAATTCAACTAAATCCCACCCCGCTTGACCATCCTTAGCAACTTCAACGATATAATGCTGTTCAGTCAGGTTTTTAGCCAGCTGTTCTGCAATTAATCGATCGTCTTCGATCAGCAATATTTTCATATACCAATTATTGTCTGTTTGGCTAAATTAACGAAAATCTAGACAAGATCAATTTTAAATTTTTTAAATTACCCGGTTGATTTCAAGCCCGACTTACTTAGAGAGTGGGTTTCTTTTCTGTCAATAGACAAGGCTTGAAAATATCGCCTTCATTGCTTCTGGAGGCAGGCTTCCTCCCTTACCACCCCCCCTACTCCCTCCTCGTAGGAGGGGGAAAAGCGGAATTTGTTTTGTTTTTAGGACTTACGCAAACACCAAAGTTTCTACGAAAAATCCTTGGTTTGGGCACCAAAGATCAAGGTCGAAACAAAGGTGATGACCTCGTCGCACGTAAGTCCTGGTTTTGTCAAGTGGGCATCTCCCCGGCTGCAAATAATTTCACAAATCTTGTATATTGCAGCACAATCAAAGTTAAATTAACAGGACTTACGCAAAGAAACCGGGTTTCTAGGTTCATCCTGCGTCAGTCCCGCTCAACTCAAATAGGGGCGGGTTTTAGCAATCAATCAGTGGAACCACGAGATATCTCTAGGACTTACGCGCTTGCTTTCCGGTTTCTCCGAAAAATCGTTGGGAAAGGGAATCAGAGATCGACGGTCTCACCTTTGTTTCTTTTCTCGTCTTGCGTCAGTCCCGATCTCGTTAAACCCGCCCCTACTCGTTATCTCATGCATAGCGGCTAATGGCTAATGTCAGGAGAAATCACTACGCTCTAGTAGCTTTTGTGGTGAGTCTGGGAACCTTAGGGATCGGGATATTAAGACCCAAAGGTCTTAAGAATCCCCGCGCCTATTGGTGCGGGGAGTGTCCAACAATGCAACTACGAGTGTATAGGAGACTTTGCAGGCGCATTTGGTCTGGCATAGAATATGGGCTATCTTTAACAAAACCGTTAATCTCAGCATTGGGATCAATTTTTATTTAGAACCAGGCTCGAACTTTTTAATATGCGACAATTTTCCCAGTCGATTGACTTGCCACCTCTGGAGAGCGCGATCGCTCCTGCCTTAACCGTTGCGCCCGATACTATGGTACTCGATGCGATCGCCTTGATGAGTCAGGCTCGCGGGAGCAATTGTCTGCTATCGAAAGCAAAATCATCCTCAAAATCGCACCAACCGATTCAGCAACAAACCAGTTGCATTGTGGTGGTGTCGCCGAACCGCTTACTGGGCATATTTACGGAGCGAGATGTAGTAAAAATCACTGCTGCTGGAAGGAAATTATCCAGGCTAAAAATAGCCTCTGTAATGACGCCAAAAGTCGTAACCCTGACAAAATCTGGTTATGAAAGCATTTTCACGGCACTGTCGCTGTTGCGTCAGCATCAAATTCGCCATTTACCCATTTTGGATGCCCAGGGACAACTGGTAGGAATAGTCACACATAACACGATTCGTCAAGTTCTGCAACCTGTCAATCTGCTCAAAGTGCGACGAGTCCAAGAAGTGATGACGACTGGAGTTATTGCTGCACCCGCCACTGCATCGGTGCTAAGTTTAGCCCAACTCATGGCTTCCCGTGGCGTCAGTTGTGTAGTTATTACTGAAGCAGCAGAAAATACACTTGACCAATTACCAATAGGAATCGTCACCGAGCGAGATATCGTGCAATTTCTGACTCTGGAGTTAAATTTAGCCGAAACTATGGCACAAAAGGTGATGAGTGCGCCGCTATTTTGTTTGAGCAAAGAAGATTCCCTCTGGGTGGCGCATCAGGAGATGGAAAAGCGGCACGTGCGGCGATTGGTTGTTGCCAGCGAGCAAGGGGAGTTGTTGGGAATTGTGACTCAAACTAGCTTGCTGCAAGTGCTTGAACCCCAGGAGATGACTGGCATTATCGAAACTTTGCAGGTAAAAATAGAAGAGCAGACAACCCAATTAAGACAAGTCAACGAAGAATTGCAAGAAGAGATTGCTAAACGGCAGCGCATTGAAGCCGTCCTGTTTCAAGCTCACGAGGAGTTAGAAAAACGAGTTGAGGAACGAACTGCCGAGTTAAAAGCAGCTAACGAACAACTGCAACGGGAAATAGCTCAACGCAGACAAGCAGAAGCGCAAATTCAATTTCAGGCGCATGTTTTATCTCAAATCAGCGATGCAGCGATCGCAATTGATAACGAGGAGCGCGTTATTTATTGGAATCAAGCCGCAGAGCGATTGTATGGAGTCAAGGCAGATGAAATAATCGGGAAGCCAATAGAAGAATCCCATCAATATCGTTGGGTTAAACCAGAAGATGAGCAAGCGGTAAGCGAAGCTTTGGCAACAAAGGGTGCGTGGCGGGGAGAGGGAATTCATATTAAAAAAAATGGGGAAGAAATCTACGTTGAGGTATCGGTTAGCGTTGTTAAAGATAATAATGGTGATGGGATTGGGTTTCTAGGTGTGATTCGGGATATTAGCGATCGCAAACAAGATCAAGATCAAATTGCGTTTCAAGCTTCGCTGCTCGACCAGGTACGCAATGCGGTGATTGCTACCGATTTAGAAGGCAAAATTATCTACTTTAACCAGTTCGCACAGCAGTTGTACCAACTGACTCCGGAGGTGATAGGAGAATCGATTTTAGAAGTAGTAGCGTCACCGGAAGCAGAACTAGCCGCACAAATTATGGCTGGCATTCAAAAAACCGGCAGTTGGGAAGGAGAATTTACCGTGCGCCGTACTGATGGCAGCACTTTCCCCGCCTATGTAGCAGATACTCTGATCCGCGATGCAACTGGCAACCCTTGCGGCATCGTCGGGGTGAGTATGGAGATTACAGAACGCAAGCGAGTCGAGGCGCAATTGCTGCGGCAGAATTTGCGGAGTCAGTTATTTGCCGAAGTGACGCTGAAGATTCGCCAGTCTCTGCAACTCGAGGAAATTTTACAAACTACCGTCACCGAAGTGCAAAGAATACTCGCTTGCGATCGCGTCGTCATCTTTGGCCTAAAATCCGACGGATCGGGAAAGGTGATCGAAGAAGCAGTCGTCCCAGGTTGGCCTGTAATTATCGGACACGACATCCTCGATCCTTGCTTTGGAGGATACCACGAGCAATACCGCTCCGGACGAGTCTGCGCGATCGCCGATATCGAAAAAGAGGGTATTCTGCCTTGTCATGCCGAATTGCTGCGGCATTTTGCCGTCAAAGCTAACTTGGTCGTACCGATTCTGATTCCGGGGAATGAGGCAGAGGACTTCGGGAGCAGGGGAGCAGGGGAGCAGGGGAGCAGGGGAGATGGGGAAATGGGGAAATTGGTAAATCTCGAGAAAGATTCAAATTCCCCTCTGCCCCCCTGCCCCTCTGCTCCCCTGCCCCTCTGCCCCTCTGCCCCCTCTCCCCCCTCTCTCCCATCTCCCCGACTGTGGGGTTTGTTGATTGCACATCAATGCGCCCATGCGCGACAGTGGTCGGAGTTTGAAATCGAACTATTGCAACAACTGGGGAACCAGGTAGGAATTGCGATTACCCAAAGCCATCTGTTAAAAGCTTTGCGGAAAAGCGAACAACAAGTCAGACTCGCCTTAGAATTTACTCGCATCGGCAGTTGGGATTGGAACCTTAGCACCGGCGAGCTGATCTGGAACGAGAACCACTTCACTTTATTGGGTTTGAACCCACAGGAAACAGAAGCAAGCTATCAGATTTGGCGCGAATGCGTCCACCCTGAAGACATCGACCAAGTTGAGCAAGCGCTTACCGATGCCCTGCAAAACCATACCGACTACGACGCCGAATACCGGGTAATTTATCCCGATGGCAGTATCCACTGGGTTGTAGACCGAGGTCGGGGGATGTACGATGCTTGGGGGCAAGCAGTACGCATGGTAGGGGTGATTATTGATATAAGCGAGCGCAAGCTTGCCGAAGAGCAAATCCGCGCCCAAGCAGCTTTACTCGATGTGGCAACTGAGGCGATTCTCGTTCGCGATTTAGACAACCAAATTTTATATTGGAATAAAGGTGCAGAGCGTTTGTACGGCTTTCGGGCACAAGAAGCTCTGGGACAGAAAGCCTCCCAACTGTTGTATAAACAAGCTTCGCCTCAATGTGCAGAAGCGTTGCCAACAGCGATCAAAAGCGGTTGTTGGAAAGGTGAATTGCATCAAGTCACCAAAGACGGCAGGGAAATTATCGTCGCCAGCTGCTGGACGCTGGTGCGGGACGAACAAAACCAACCCAAATGGATCCTCACGGTCAATAGCGACATTACCGATAAAAAACAACTCGAGCAACAGTTATTCCGCGCTCAGCGCTTGGAGAGCATCGGCACCTTGGCGGGGGGCATGGCTCACGACCTCAACAATATATTGACGCCGATCCTGATGTCAGCGCAACTGCTGGCGATGCAGTTTTCCGATCAAAAAACCCAGCAACGACTAAAGCTAATCGAAACCAACGCTAAACGGGGCGCGGCGCTAATCAAGCAAGTCCTCACCTTTGCTAGGGGAATGGAAGGTAAGCGCTATCTGGTGCAAATCAAAGACGTGCTGCGGGAAATTGAGCAGGTGATCGAACGCACGTTCCCCAAGTCGATTCAAATTTACACCCAGATTGCTAATGAACCGCTGTGGACGGTTTTAGCAGATAACACCCAAATGCATCAAGTGTTGATGAACTTGTGCATTAACGCTCGCGATGCCATGCCCGATGGCGGCACTTTAACCATCGTCGCAGAAAACCGCATCGTTGAGGAAAGCGAAGCGAGAAGGAATATTGAAGCGAAAGCTGGCGATTACGTCGTCATAAAGGTTGCAGATACGGGAGTTGGCATTGGGTCGGAAATTATCGATCGGATTTTTGACCCGTTTTTTACTACCAAAGAAGTCGGTTCCGGTACGGGATTGGGTCTTTCTACTGCCCTGGGGATTGTCAAAAACCACGGGGGTTGGATCGCAGTCAGCAGCAAGGTGGGGTCTGGTAGCGAATTTCAGGTGTTTTTGCAAGCTTATGGCGGCACAAAAGCAACCGAGTTAGCGGCGTCGAGTTTTAAACTGCCGCGGGGTAAAGGAGAATTAATTCTGGTGGTGGATGACGAAGCGGCAATTTGCGAAGTGGCTAAAACCGTCCTGGAAACCTGCGATTACCGGGTGCTAACCGCCACCGACGGAATCGATGCGATCGCGCTTTACACCCACGAACAGCAAGAAATTAGCGCCGTGTTGATCGATATGATGATGCCTTCGATGGATGGACTCACTTGCATCCGCACCTTGCAAGCAATTAACCCCCAGGTGAAAATTATTGTCATGAGCGGACTTTTGTCTAGCGAAGACCTCGGCAATGTCACCAGATGCGGTATCCAAGGGTTTTTGCCCAAACCGTTCACCAGCGAGGAATTAGCCGCTACCGTACATCGAGTTGTTAACGATGCAGAAAAACTGACAAACTAGCAGGTCGTCTCCTAAAATTGGTACGGACTGGCTTCACTGCACTAGCTGCCAAGCTATTGTTTAAGTATTTGGTGCAAACCTGAAAAAATGTCTAGAGCGAAACCCCAACGGACGCAACTATTATCACGCTTGAAGCCAATGAATCGCGATCGGCAAGCAAAAAAACCAGCCCCCCCACCTAGCGGTAATCCGGTAGTAAATCTACTTCAGAAACACGCGCTGTTACTTTTTGTGGCGGTGTGGGCAGGGTTGTTAGGCGTTGCGGTTTCGGCTGGGAAGGTGCTGATTTACTCGGATGTAGAAGTAGAATCGGCATCAACGCGGGCAAAATCCCAAAATGAAGCCGTAAACATCCAGAATTCGGGGAAGTTGCCGGTTTTGTTGTTTGGTGCGATCGCCCTCACCTGTGTAGCCGGATCTTGGATGATTTTACAACAGCTACACGATCCAAAACCGCGCCGCCTAGTTCGCCGCCCAAGACCCAGACCCCGCCCTAATTCGCCACAAATGTCCTCTACCGACCAAGAGCGACAACTTCCGACCTTACCCCGCCGAGACATATCCGCTTGGGGAACCCAGCAACGACAGATGCCCCGCAAACCCTCGCCGATTCAGCCACTCGTACCCGATGAACCCGATGAATAGGACGGTCATATTTTTTTTGGCGAATTTACAGCAGATTTTCCGGATGGCGATCGCCCCCTAATGAAGAGTGGAGTGGTAGATGCACCCTGATAAGACATTCTCCCCCGGCTCACTGGCACGGGGGATTTTTTTTTCCCACTCATGCAGGTGAGCAGAGGTGCAGGTGAGAAACGAACATCAAATTTATGTTGCAACCTGGTTGACCAATAAGCACGTACTGGTTAACTTGACTGGAGGAAAGCGTTTCTGAGAAACAGCCAGGAGAATTGAATCATGGAGCGGAGTGTAATCAAGTTTTCTTCTGAAGACTGCGGCATTTGTCATAAAATGTCGTTTTACGACCAGAAAGTCTCAGAGGAACTCGGTTTAAAATTTATCGATGTCAAAATGCAGGATACGGCAACTTATCGCAAGTATCGCAAGATTCTATTAACTCAGTATCCCGATAAATCGGAAATGGGATGGCCTACCTACCTCATCTGCGACAATCCTGAAGGAGAATTTCAGATTGTGGGCGAGGTGAAAGGCGGTCATCCCAAAGGCGAGTTTAGAAGCAAGCTGCAAGCTGTTTTAAATGCAGCGAGTAGTTAAGACTATTTGTTCGTAGTAAGCGCTTTAGCGCTAAAGCGCTGACTATAAACCTACTCATTCGCATCAAAGGATTGCACATTTGTTCGTAGTAAGCGCTTTAGCGCTAAAGCGCCTACTACGAACCTATGTCCTACTCATTCGCATCAAAGGATTGCACTTCCAGGACGGGGCCGATCATGGCTATGGTCATGATATCTTGGCGAATTTCAGCTTTAACGGTGACTTTCTGGCCTTGTTGGAGCAATTCTTTGGGGGCGCCAGCGTAGATTTCGTACTGGTCGCCGTTTTCTGCGACTAGCGCCCAAGTGCCTTTGCCAAAGCCTTTACGTTCGATGGTGCCGGTAACGGTGATACTCATGTAGTAACCTCAGTTGGTAGTTCGTAATGGGTTTAAAAATAGCTAATGGCTAATTGCTAATTGGTCGTGGGAATATTTTCCAGCTCTACCATTAGCAATTAGCCATTAGCCATTAAAAGCCCTAAAAAGGTAACTAACGCAAGTTGCTAGTTATAAACAAGGGCGTTGCCAGCTTGCAAGCTTGCTAATTGCTAATATAGGATTTTTACCAATCTCGCCATTAGCCATTAGCCATTAGCCGCTGTGAGAGAGATAACTAGCAACTTGAGTTAACTAGCAACTTACGTTAGTACGATCTTCTCCTTTGCTAGATAGGCGAGCGAGTCCGAAGCAGAGTAAAGCGTTGATAATTAGGTAGGTGCGAGCCAGAACTCCATCTCCCAACCACAATAAACCGGGTGACATCACCGCACTCACTGCTAAACAGGAGGCGACGCCCAAACAAGACCCAATCGCAAACCATTTCCAACTGCGGTGTCCCAACAGCAATGCTATCAAACCTAGCGGGATTAGCACGCTGGCAAAAATCGGATTCAGTACGGTACTACCTTGTATTGCACCGCCCAATTCCGGAATCGAACTGCCCATCACCCGTAAAGGCCATTGTGGCAGGTCGTAAATGTACAGTCCCCGCAGGAAAAATAACCCGGAACTGCCCAAAATTAAACCGCTTGACAGGGACCAACCCCAAACAAACGGCAAGTAATTCCGCAAAAACCAAGCCAACAAATAAGAACCAATCACCATTAAAATCTTCGGTAACAGGGCGACGACGCCACCATCAAACCAGAAGCGCAGGTTGAGATAACCGTTATCGCGCAACCAGCGGAAGAAGTCGCGGAAGTTGAGTTGTCCTTTGGTAGCGAGTTTAACCGCCGCCGCCGCATCTAATTGACCGGCACCAAAGTAATTTAATTCGTCTTCTTGGATAACTCGCGCCGACTGTTTGAGGACTGCTTCAATTTCGTCCGGATTTTCCACTCCGCTGGCTTTTACCAGGGCTGCAACGCCCGCGACGTGGGGGGACGCCATGCTAGTGCCTTGATAGCTTTCAAACACGTCTAGGCCGGTTTCCGGGTCGATGGTATTTTGCAGGATACCGCCGACGTTGCCTTGCCTGGTATCGCCACCGGGGGCGGAGATATCGACGCCAGCACCATAGTTTGAGTAGAAGGCTAACTCGCCTGCTGCATTCAAAGCGGAAACGGCGATAACGTGGTTATAACGGGCGGGGAAGGAAACCGAACTGCTATTTTCATTTCCCGCTGCGGCGACGATGGTCACGCCTTTTTGGTAGGCGTAGTTAACGGCTTCTTCCATAATGTTGCTAGATCCGCCACCGCCCAAGCTCATGTTAATTACATCGGCGCCGTTATCGGCGGCGAATTTAATCGCTTCCGCAATATCGGAAACCGTACCGCCACCGCTAGCACTCAATACCTTAATGGGCATGATATTGGCTTCGTAGGCGACGCCCGCAACGCCGTAGCCGTTATTGGTAGATTGGGCAATTGTACCAGCAACGTGGGTGCCGTGACCGTTGTCATCGTTGGCTTCAGCTTTATCGTTAACGAAGTCGTAGCCTTTGACAAAGGTTGTCTGCTGCAAGTCGGGAACTTGACTGACGCCGGTATCTATTACCGCAACGGTAGCGCCACCGCCTTTGCTGTCATTCCAAGCTGCTTCGACGTTGATGCTACGCAAGTTCCACTGTTTGCTGTAGTCGGGGTCATTGGGAACTTCGTAAGCTTTATAGATAAAGTTGGGTTCGATATATTCAGTTTGCTTTGCCAGGTTGGATTTTTGCAAAGCTTGTAGGAGAGTGCGATCGCCCTCGACCACATAGACATTATCCTGTTGGGAGAAAGCGCTATTGAGGCGAGGCGTGACTTTATATTGGGAAGCGATCGCTTTAATATCTGCTGCTATCTGCGCTGGTGGAATATCTTCGCGAAAATCCAGCACAATCGAATTATACGTGCCGCTAGCTGCCAAACCCTTAAAATTAAACAGGGCAAAGCCTAGCCCGATTAAAAACAAGCACGTTATGAAAAGCTTTCTCATAACTACCTACTCAGTAGAGCGAAGCGTGATGCTCTCTACAATAGCTCAAGCGCCTGCCCATCGTTGAGATATTGTGCGCTCGTTACATTCCCGGCATAGGTTATGGATATGTTGGGGCACAGCAGCCAAAATCTGTGGCATAAGAGAAGATTTTCCCCTCGCCGTGCCCCGACCACCAAACATTGATTAACCTGTAGGGGCACAGCAGCCAAAATCTGTGGCATAAGAGAAGATTTTCCC
>NZ_BLAY01000074.1 GCF_020521235.1 Microseira wollei NIES-4236
ATCGCTTCCTCTAATCGTCCTAAATTTTTTAGCGCAATCCCCCGGTTGTTCCAGGCATCATTATCATCTGGTTTAAATTTCAAAGCTTGGTCGAAAGATGCGATCGCTTCCTCTAATCGTCCTAAATTTTTTAGCGCAATCCCCCGGTTGTTCCAGGCATCATTATCATCTGGTTTAAATTTCAAAGCTTGGTCGAAAGATGCGATCGCTTCCTCTAATCGTCCTAAATCATCCAGCGCATTCCCCCGGTTGTTCCAGGCTTCATCCTTATCTGGTTTAATTTTCAAAGCTTGGTCGTAAGATGCGATCGCTTCCTCAAATCGTCCTAAATTTTTTAGCGCAATCCCCCGGTTGTACCAGGCTTCATGAAGGTCTGGTTTAATTTTCAAAGCTTGGTCGTAAGCGGCGATCGCTTCCTCTAATCGTCCTAAATTACCCAGCGCAATCCCTCGGAAGAACCAGGCTTGATGAAGGTCTGGTTTAATTTTCAAAGCTTGGTCGTAAGCGGCGATCGCTTCCTCTAATCGTCCTAAATTCTTCAGAGCAATCCCCCGGTTGTACCAGGCTTGATGAAGGTCTGGTTTAATTTTCAAAGCTTGGTCTAAAGAAGCGATCGAAGCTTCATATTCTTTGGCAACATAAAGCAGGGTTCCCCGTTCAAATAGTAATTTAGCTTTATAATCGGGTGTCTGATGTTCTTCTGTTAGCAGCTCTTGAATTTCTAGAATTTTTTCATACCTTTCTTTCGGAGTTAGATCCAAGTATTTTTCATAATCTCCCTCCAAAATCAGCCGCTCTGATGCTTGCGCTACCAACTCTTGTTCGCTAGGAAACTTAAACAAACCAGAACGCCAATCAAAAAAATCGGGAGCGCGGTGAATAAAATAATTAATTGCAAATCGCCGCAACAAGAAAACAAAGCAGATATTAAAATTGTCGCGAAACCTTTCTCGCTGTTGATTTAAGTGAATTAAAATATGCGGCACGCCTTTCCAACTGTAACCGCGAATCTCTTCATCCTTCCAGCCAATTTCTCTTTTAACCGCCTCATATTCATATAAAGACTCTTCTATCCCGCTAACAAACAAAACATTAATTTCATCTCGCTGCGGCAGATTCGCCACCAGTTCGTATAAATTATCAATCGGTTTCTCTAATCGCAACACCTCAACTTTTTTTTGCGAAACATCCTGTTTAACTTTCCCAATTAACTCTTCCCCCACCGCAGGCGAACACTCCACAAACAACAAACCAAACCCTTTCGTCCGCTTGAGAGCGCGAACCAAAGCACGATATTCTGACTCTGGATCGGTGGGTATATCTTCATCCCAATCGGTTAAATCTGGTTTCATGGCTGCATTTTAGCGACGGCTTCTTTAAATTCCTGAATTCCTTTAATCAACGGGTGAACGTCACACCAACATTGAATTTCTCCCTCATCATCAAAATAGCGATATTCCAAAAGACAGCGATTAAACAACAAATTACGACAATCATCTTCATTGCGGATGCGCTTCGTCTTTGCCACAGAAGCCAAAATTTCCCATTGGTAATTTTCCACCGTGCGGCGATAGGCATCCCGCGCTTCTGTAATCGATCTTTGCACCGCTTTCGCCGAAATCGGTAACGTTTCCGTGCGGCTAATCGCATCTTGAATTAATAATAGCAAATTCCGCACGTGGCCCCCACTCATCAAGCACAATCTCTCCAAGGTGGCTTTGCTATCAAATATTTCACCATCGACGGCACGATTCGGCACGCATTGACGCACGCGCTTCTCAATAATTTCGGTAACTTTATCCATCCCCGGTTGATAAACATCACCCGATTTTTGCTGCACCATAATCATCGGCAACACTTGCATATCATCATAGATATCTCTCAGATCGACAGCACGGCTAGAGTAAGCCATAGAAATCGGCAAAGTATAAATCAGATGGCAATCCAGTGCTTGTAATTGTTCGCTGCGGTCGATAAAAATTTCATCGTGATTGCTGCGTCCTCCATCTTGAATCGACGGCACAATACGGTCTAAATTATCCGCAATTACCGCCAGTTGAGTACGTCCTTCGGGTAGTTTATTTTTCGCGTCGTTAATAAATTGATTTAAAGCCTCAATTAAAGTTTCAGTATGGGGATTAACTTGATTGCGAATTTGTTGGCGCAGCGTTGGCACCGCTCTTAAATTCGCCGTCAGCTTGGCAAACTGAGAAATTTGTCCTTCCACGCTCAAACTTTCAAAACTAATCTCAGTTAAAGCTAAATCTTTCAACTCCACCCAACGACTTTTCAACCAATTCAACACCGGACTAGGATTGGCACTATCTTTTAAATCTTCCAGTAAATGGCGCGTACAAGCGAGCAAAATATCAGTATATTGAGTATCCTGCGGATTCACATCCTGTTCGTCCGCCGCAAAATAAACCACAAAAAACTTCTGTTCTTCTAAATACTGCTTTAATCGTAATAACTCAGTAGATTTTCCCGCTCCTCGATGCCCAGAATAAAGCTGACAAGTAATCCGATTAGTCCGGCGAATATTCTTCCCCAATTCCACCAAAATATCCCCATCCCCCCGCACTTCCCGACAGTCTACATAAAGCGGATCTCCTGCCGGTAAAGGGCGAAATGGGTCAAAATTGTTATACAGATTCCGTAAAATTTCCTCATCCTGAATCATAAATCTCACTCCTCTACCTAGTCCCATCCTAACGTATAATTCGCTCGTAGTAAGCGCTTTAGCGCTAAAGCGCCTACTACAAACCCAGTTCAAATTCTCTTGTGGGGTGGGCGTCTCGCCCGCCAAGTTTATCTCAGATCTTGCACCTACCCGCTTACCCGCCCGGAAATCAATTTCCGGGCTAATAGCAAAAGTCCTCTCAAGAGGACTAAATGCTTGCTATATATATAGATTTTATAGGTTTTAGTCCATTTCAATGGACTTTCGCTATGAGCCGTGGAATTGATTCCACGGCGGGTGAGTGGAGTGGTGCAAGATCTGAGTTTATACCGCTCTAATGATAAAAATATGGTACTCCAAGATCATTTTCACCCACCCCTAAGCATCCGCCGTCACTGGCACGCCTTTCACAACGCCTGGGCGACCTACATTGCCTCTGAATTGAACCAAAAATTACCAGCCAACTACTTTGCAGAACCCAATGTACAGTTTGGCATCGAAATAGATGTAGCCGCATTTGAAGAACCAACAAATGGCGAAAGCGCAATTTCACTTACCACCAATTCCTACGACGAATGGACACCACCAATCCCCGACCAAACTATACCTTTTATCCCCAATTATGAAACCGTAGAGATCGGCATTTTCAACACAGAAGCAGGCCCAATTATAGCAGGCGCAATAGAATTAGTTAGCCCCGCAAACAAAGAGCGAACCACCCATCGGAATGCCTTTGTTTCTAAGTGCGAAACCTACTTGCGGCAAGGAATTGGACTAGCGATTGTTGATGTTGTCACCGGACGAAAAGCGAACCTTCACGACGAGTTGCTGACGCGCTTACTTGGGGACAATGCCTTATTATTGAATGCAGATCTCTATGCTGTTTCCTATCGACCCATTGAGCGAAATGGACAGCCGAGTCTTGATATTTGGCAAAAGGAAATCAGTGTAGGGAAAGCGCTACCAACGCTGCCATTATGGTTGCATGGCGAAATTTGTTTGCCTGTCGATTTCAATGCTGCTTACGAACGTACTTGTCGAGAACAGCGAATAGTTATCTGACCGCTCGAAACGTAAAAACTCCAACGCGCAAGCGATCGCGCCTAAGTTTTTCTACAATAAAGCTAGCGTTGCGATCGCAAATATATGGATATCCAAATTTCTCTGCCAGATCAGATCAGAACCTATGTTGAAGAACAATTAACCGTAGGTGGCTACAGCAGTGTTAGCGAGTATTTCTTGCATTTGGTGCGCCAAGATCAAAGACGGCGATCTCAGGAAAAGCTGGAAACGTTGTTACTAGAAGGATTAAACTCTGAGAGTAGCAAAGAAGTGACGCCAGAATTTTGGCAGCAGCTTCGAGACTCTGTGCTGAGCGATCGTTCTCCAAAAGCTTCGGAGTCTCCAGAGACATGACTTATCGACTGATTATCAAGGAGCGAGCAGAACAAGACCTCAGACAACAAGCAGAATACATTTTACTTAACGGCAACGCCGACGCTGCGGTGAGGTTTTTGTCAGCAGCGGAGACAACGTTTGCTCAGCTAGCCACAATGCCTAGAATTGGCAAGGTGACGCAGTTGGTTTTGTCCCGTTTGGGTGAAGTGCGTCAGTGGAGAATTCGAGAATTTGAGGAGCATTTAATTTTTTATCGCATCCAAGAAACAACCATTGAAATTCTGCGGTTGTTGCATGGTTCAAGGGATTTAGCTGATGCGTTGGGTGAATTGGATCGGGAGGTTTAAGGTTGTTATATCATCTCCGATAGCTTTGGTTGTGTGTAGTTTTTGATGCTTTAGGGGCGGGTTTTACGAGAGATCTTTGAATGCAGCGCCAAGGATAAATAAACCCGCCCTGGCTTACTCCTCATTCTCAATCAAAGCCATTATCGCCAACAGATTTCCTGACTTCTGCCACATCTAAATAATCAAACGCAAACGCTTTCCGCAGCAAATTATTCGGAATAAATTCATCATACTTCTGTAACTTAGGCGCTTCTGCATCACCCACCAAATCAAGCGCCGCAATCTCTTGATTGCAAAGCTTGACAAGTTCATCAGAAAAAGATTCATTTTTACCTTTCCCAAGTTTAACAATCATAAAATAGGGACTCACGCCGCCAATACTTCTAATATTCAAAGCTTCTCTTCCAAAGAAATTCAGCAATCTTTCCAGCGTGCGATAAGCCACCGTCCCCATCCAGGGAAAGATGCAATAAGCTCGCTCTTCTAAAAGGATAGTATTACTTCGATCTATTTCATTTATTCGAGCTAGTTGCCGAGCGGCTTTTAATCTTTCTTTAGCACCCTTTTGCAAGTAACTATATTCCACATCTTCCAACAAAACTTGCCGCATTCGTGCTAAAATTTTAGTATGAATATTGCTACTACTTCTACTTTGCCACGCACTATTAGCAATTCCTTCAACTTGTTTCACCCAAAGCGTTCTCGCTTTTGGTTCAATATCGATAACTTCCCAAGTTCGACCAGCAAGCGTCAACCGTTCTCCAATCGGCGGCGGTAAGATAATCGTGCCAATTTCCATCGACTCATCTCTGACGACGTATTCTTTAGTATCTGAAAAGACAGCATAAAACTGAAAAGACCGCACAATTTTTTCGCCAGTTGTACCGATGATGAGTTTATCTTGTTCCGTTTCCTCAATGTGGTCGATGCTAATTAGATAGCGCAGCAATTGCCTGTAATCCTCTGGAGAAATTGCTCCAAATGGCGGTAAAGTTAGCACCTGCGCGGCAAGTTGTGCTGGTGAAAGTTCGCCCATTGCCGCTAAAATGCTCATCGTTTGGTGATACAGCAAACTTAAAGGATATTGAATGGGTTTTATGGGTTCAATCCAGCGTTCTTCTAAATAAAGTTGAATAATCGCGATGCACTGTAAAAGTTGCCAAGGAATTTTTTCTGGTAATGATTCTTCTCCTGATAGTTCATTTTCAGTACAAACAAATCGCATATCGGCGGGTGCGCCGCGCCTACCAGTTCGTCCTAATCTTTGCAAAAAGCTAGAAACAGAAAAAGGTGCATCTAGTTGAATTACTCTTTCCAATTGTCCGATATCAATTCCCATTTCTAAGGTTACCGTTGCAGCGGTGACGGCGGGTGCATTAGGTTCGCGCATTGCTGATTCTGCTGCTTGTCGCAATTTGGCAGAAATGCTGCCGTGATGGACGTGATAAATATCGGGGTGTCCTTCATCGGCGGCAATTTGACGCAAGTTGGCAATAACTGCTTCGGTTTCGGTGCGATTGTTGGTAAAAATTAGGCACTTGCGCGATTTTGTGCGGTCGAAAATATATCTGTAACTTGCACAGAAACCGGGTTTCTGGAAATATTCCAAAGCCAGATGCACTTTTCTTTGATTACTTTTAACTTCGGGAGTAATAACAGGTCGATCTGTTTCGCAACGCAACCAATCTTCAGCAGATGAATAATCTCCCAGAGTTGCTGATAAACCGATTCGTCGCGGTGGGTGTTTTACGTATTTGGATAAACGCGCTAGTTGGCAGAGAATTTGAGTGCCGCGATCGCTTCCCATAAATGCATGTATTTCATCTATAATTATAAACCGTAAATCCTTGAATAAACGAGTTAGTTCTGCCTCGTTTTTATTTATCAGCAAGCTTTCTAAAGATTCGGGCGTAATTTGCAAAATACCTTGAGGATCTTTGAGGAATATTTCTTTACGACTGCGCGCTACATCGCCGTGCCAGGAACATACGGGAATGTCTGCTTCTTTTAATAAGTCGTTTAACCGCTCAAATTGGTCGTTGATTAATGCTTTAATCGGGCCAATGTATAAAACGCCGATGGTCGTAGCGGGTTGTTCGTACAATAAAGTGATGACGGGAAGAAAGGCGGCTTCGGTTTTTCCGGAAGCGGTTCCTGCGGCTAGTAATAGATGTGCGTCAGTTGCAAAGATAACGCGACAGGCTTCAATTTGGACAGATCTTAATTCTGTCCAGCCCTGGGTGTAGATGTATTCTTGGATGAAGGGTGCGAGTCGTTTAAAGGCATCTTCGCTCATAGTAATTTTGGATTTTGTTTGTACACCCCCCGCTGTTTTGGGGGGCAGGGGGGGAGCAAATTTTGGATTGTAATTAGTGCGATCGCTATGATTTCATAAAGTAAACTCAGCTATTTCCCCATCTTCATCTACCTGGGTTTTCTTAGTCGAAGAAAGCGGCAAACCAGCACCATGAATTAATTGACTCAAAGACATTTCCTGATTTTGTTGCAGGATATTCATAACGCTCAAGAAATCCCGCACAATTTCTCCCGGCGTTAGCAATGTTTCTGCACCCAAACGGTTAACAATTTCTTGCAGAAAATCCTCAAATTCTTTCTGGTTGAGTTTCTTTTCACTGCCGTAGTGAGTGGCGTGAACATCTGCTAATCTTTGCAACAGCAGCAAAATTTCCGGCTGTGTCAAACTTTCTAACTGAATCACCGGACTCGAAGTATCCTGAAAACCGGCTTGCACAAAACGGCTTTTGGCTGTGCGTCTCTGCCATGCGGGGTCGTTAAAAAGTCCCCGCTTTGGATCTTCTAAAAATTTGGGCGTTCCCCCCACAATAATGCCGAGATGTTCGGCTTTTCCCTGCATGGTATCGTTAAATATTGCCAGCAATTTGTCGTAATTGTTCTGGCGAGATACTGCATGGGTAATTTTCCACAAATGAACGGCTTCGTCGAATAAAACTAAAAATCCTTTGTAGCCAATATCCGCAGCAAATTTGGCAAATAATTTGAGATAATCATACCATGTTTCATCATCAATAATTACCCGCACTCCCAAGGCAGTTTTGGCATCGGTTTTAGTGGCAAATTCTCCCCGCAACCACCGCAATGCAGCATCTTTTTTATCGCTTTCATCTAGTCGATAACCGCGCCAATAGGCAGTAACGACGGTAGCAAAGTCAAACCCGTGGACTAATCCTTCAATATTTTTAACGGCTGCTAATATTTTAGCTTCTACTTCGTCGTCAAAGCCATTATCGTTTGGTCGCATTCCGGTTGCTTGGGCGACTTGGGTTTGAATCCCACTAATCCATCGTTCTAAAATTAGGGCTAAAGCACCGCCATTGGGATGAGTTTTTGTGGCAATATTTCCCATTAATTCGCGATAGGTGGCGACGCCTTGTCCTTCGGTTCCTGCTAGTCTGCGTTCGGGGGATAAATCAACATCGGCGACGACAAAATTTTTTTCCATTGCTTGGTTGCGAATCAGTTGCAGTATAAAACTTTTGCCGGAACCGTAACGTCCGACAACAAAGCGAAATGCTGCACCGCCAGCGGCGATATTTTCCAAATCTTGCCAAAGCGCGGCGATTTCTTTTTCTCGACCTACGGCAATGTTTTCTAAGCCAATTCTTGGCACAACTCCCGCACTTAAGGAGTTGATGAGGGCAGTAGAAACTCTTTTAGGAATTTTAGGCTTTGCCATTGGTTGATTTTAGATTTTAGATTTTAGATTTTAGATTGAATGATGGGGGATGCAACGCGCAAAGAAACCCGGTTTCTCTGAAAATTTGTGCTGGCAGCAAGAAGTTGACGAATCAACCGGGTTTCTCACCCCGCCTGCATAATTCCTGTTCATTTTCCAGCCTTAATTTCCAGCAATTTTTTGACTGTTTCCAAATATTCCGGATCGGCGATCGCTGGCGCATCCGTACCGGGTTCGATAATTATATCACCAAGCGTCGCGATGGCTCGTTCGTTGATAGCATCGATGAGCAATTCTGGCATGGTTATGTTGGATTCGGCAATATTTTTAATCGTGGAATTTGGATTGGATTGCTCGACTATGGCTTTGAGTACCTCAAGTTCTGGATAAGTTAATTGCGCGACAAACTCAGCCCATTCTGCATCTAAATCTGCGTCGGATTGCTCTGGCGGGGATACAGCATCAATAAATTCTGTGGATTCAAAATCGGCAGATATTTCGGTTTTTCCACTAATAAATTCTCTGGCTCTCTCCGCGTCTCCCTTTCTCCCCGTCTCCGCGTCTTCTTGGTCATCAGACGCGGTTAGCAGTTTTTGAGTTTCGGGGGAAGTTAATTCCTGAACTGGGGGGGTGATGTCGTGGACTTCGATGTCTTCCATTTGCCATTCGTGGAATTGACTCCGCAGAAAATCGATTGTTTCCTGCAACCGTTGTTTTTCGGTCTTTTGAAAGGCAATTTCTTCTTTTAAATGCTGTAGGTCGGCGAGCAATTCGTTTTTGTTGGTTTCGGCTTTGTAATGTTGGGATTTGATCGATCGCACGGATAAATCCAGTTCTTCTTTCTGTTGGTTGAGGTGATAAATAGCTTCCTCCATAAGGCGCTTATCTTCACCCAAACCGATCAAAGCCAAGGTTAGATCCTGCTTGGACTTTTGTTTCTCCCCGATTTGAACTTGCAGCCAATTTAATTGGTTTTGGCGATAATTGATTTGTTCCTGTATTTGGTCGGATTGATTGGCGATCGCCCACAAATCTTGCTGCAACAGGTGTTTCAACTTTTCCATCTGGCGAATTTCCACCTGTAGCGCCGTTAACACCCGTTTTTGGGCGATCCGGCGCTGGATATTCACCGCGATCAACCCCGCAAAAGCAGCAGGGACCGCGAACACTCCTGCTAACAATGCGGTTTGAATGTTGCCCAAGACCAGCAAGGTCAGGGTAAAACCGATAATAAAGGTAACTGCACTCAAAAGCCACTCGTTGTTTATCATAGCGATCGCTCTGTTTACCCCGAACCCAGTTTTAGAGAATATAAAAATTCTAGTGACATCCTCCCCTCCTAAATCAAAGATTATGGCAGGGGCATCCTAGAATCGCTTCTAAGATTTTCCTGTCTCTTCCGGTGCCATCTAGACTGGGTGAACCAGCCCCCGACGCATCCCGTCCACAGGCAATTTCATCTACCGTCTGTCCAGCGGCAGAGACACCTCGATTTCTGATCACTTGAGCGGCTGCTACATCACGATCAGTTCTGTAACCACATTCAGAACACTCATGCACTCGAACTGACAAGTTCTTGGACACATGAGCGTTGCATTCTGGGCAAGTTTGCGATGTGCCAGCCGCTTCAACTTTGGCAAAATACACTCCGCGCTTCCAACAAACCCAGGACAATAATTCCAAAAATTGACCCCATCCTGCATCCAAGGTATGCTTGCCTAGCATCCCCTTTCCCATGCCTTTGAGGTTCAGTTGTTCGGCAAATATCATCCCGGCTTGGTCGCATAGGTGATGAGCCAACTTAAAGTGAAATTCTTTCCGTGTGTCGTGTATTTGTTCGTGAACCCTAGCTATCTTAAGAGCGAGTTTCGCTTTATTCTTAGACCCATTTTTCTTATGCTTTAATCGGCGCTGTAGCAATTTAAGCTTACGTGCCAAAGCCTTAAAAAATTTTGGTCTTTTAATTAACTCCCCGTCTGATGTTGCCAGGAACTTTTCTAGCCCCACATCAATCCCTAATGGGTGTCCTGATGCAGGGGTTAAAGGGACATTTACATCAAGCTGCAATGACAGCATAACGTAATACCCTGATGCCTTTTTGACAATTCGTGCCTGCTTTAATTCAAACCCACTAGGGACGGGTCGGTGCATAATGACATCAACCTTGCCTAATTGCGGCAGTTTCACCCAACCTTGCCCTAACGGGTCTTTGAGCATCTGAGGATAAACAAAAGACCGCATCCGTCCAAACTTTTTGAAGCGAGGAAAACCATTCCCTTTTCGCTTCATGTCCTCAAATGCGATGTCTAATTTCCTCAATACCTGTTGCAAGACTTGAGCGTTAATGCTCTTTAACTCTTCATTGCTTCTCTTAGCAACTGTTAGCGCCTTTTCTTGAAAAACTTTGCCTGGGTAAGGAGCATCGGCTGGGATTATATATTCAGACCCAATTGAACAAGTATCAACCCTGCATTTGCGCGAATTAATCCAATCCTTGCGTTCGCGTAAGGCATAATTCCAGACCTTACGGCATACTTCTAATGTTTGGTCAATGAGTGCCGCTTGGTCTGGAGTTGCATTAATTCTGTAAGCGTAAGTTAGAGTTATCATTCTATTAGTTTAGAGCGTCTACCCGAACTAATCAATGCGGTAAACTTCTAATTTTAGCGGGATTGACCGCTTAAAATTAGCTTGGGGGAGTCCATGAACCCACCCCCAACCCGTTCCGGGTATGGAGGTGGCTCTATAGCTCCCCCAAACCCCCACGTCTAGGTAGGATGCGACTAATGAAGACACTAAGCAACAAAAGTGGGGCGCACTAGCAAATGACCAAAGCAGTGGGAATGGTTGAGGTGCTGGGAATTCCGGCTGTATCCGCCGTGGCAGATGTGATGGTAAAAGCTGCCCGCGTTACCTTTGTCGCCTACGAAAATATCGATATCGGTTACGTCACCGTCATTGTCCGAGGAGATGTAGCCGAGGTGCTTTCCGCCGTTACAGCAGGGATAGAAGCTGCCAAAAACATCGATAGCATCGAGTCGCCCTTGCTTTCTTACCACGTCATTCCCCGTCCCCACCCGAATCTGGATTTCGTGTTGCCAATTGGTTATGTCCCCGCCGTTGAACCATTCCGCGTCTAAATTTTTTCACCCGACTGGAGGAACCAGAAGCCGGAATCAAAAACCGATCTTACAGCGTCAAGATCAATGTAAACACCGCACGCACATGTAGGCGCGTGGAGGGGCATAAAATGAAACTTGGACTTCTGGTTACTACAGTACTACTCGTTACCCTTGGTTTAGCAGATCCGGGAAATGCATTTAATCGCCGACACCTCAGACAACTGCTAGACTCTGGTGAGTGTTCGCGATGCGACCTCAGAGGCGCTAATCTGAGGAATGCGGATTTGGCAGCAGCTACCCTGGATGATGCGGATCTCGAAGGTGCAGACTTGTCCGGCGCTAGACTCCAGGGTGCGGATCTGGACAATGCTAACCTACAGGGTGCCAATTTGAGAGATGCTGACTTGCGCCGCGCCAGATTAAGGCGCGCCAACATCGAGCAAGCAGATTTAAGGGGTGCGGATCTCGAAGGTGCCAATCTCACAAATGCCAACCTGCGGGATGCTCAGCTGAGAAATACTAATACTAGAAATGCTTTCCTCGATGGTGCGATTCTCGACGGTACAGATCTCCAGCGCGATCGCCCCGGGCGCGACGACAGACGGATCGGTTCCCGGCGTCGGGATGAGATTAACCGCATTTATCGGGAAGTTTTGGGACGCGAAGTCGATCGCGAGGGTTTCAGGACTTGGGGCGATCGCTTAAATTCCAGTCGTTCCCTGGGCGATATCCGCCGCGAAATTGCCAACAGCAGCGAAGCTAGAGACGCCATTAACCGCATTTATCGCGAAATTTTGGGTCGCGATGCCGATCGCGAGGGGTTGAGAACTTGGAGCGATCGCTTAGCTAGTGGAGATTCCCTCGACTCGGTTCGCCGCCAAATCGAACGCAGCGAAGAAGCCAGACGCATCCGCCAATCAACTAGATAACCAAATCCCAGGAACCAACCGGAGGATGCCAGCGTCATTAGCACAAACATAAAATTATATATGACTGCCATACAACATGGCAAGAATTTGAGGCGCCAACATGAAATTTCCCATTCTGACCACCACTGCACTGCTAATCGCTATCGGATTAGCAACCCCAGCAAGCGCAGCTAGTATGCAAGACATCAGACGCCTGGTGCAAACTAACAGGTGCTGGAGATGCGACCTGAGCGGCATCCAGTTAAGCTATGCCAACCTCCAAGGAGCCGACCTCCGAGATGCCAACCTCCAAGGAGCCGACCTCCGGGGTGCGAATCTCAGGAGTGCTAACCTCCAAGGAGCCGACCTCCGGGGTGCCGATCTGGGCGGCGCCAACTTAGAGCAAGCCCAATTAAGAGGTGCTGCCCTGGATCGTGCCAATATCACCAATGCCAACCTGAGAGGAACAATATTAGCCCAAGTATATGGGAATGACCCATATTATCGGAACGACCCGGATTATCGGAACGACCCGGATTATCGGAACGACCCCGATTATCGGAATGACCCCGATTATCGGAACGACCCCGATTATCGGAACGACCGCTATTATCGGAACGACCGCTATTATCGGAACGACCGCTATTATCGGAACGACAACAACAACCGATATTACCGGCGACGCTATAGCTACGACGATATAAACCGGATTTATCGAGAAGTTCTGGGGCGCGATGCCGATCGGGAGGGATGGAGAACTTGGAGCGATCGTTTGCAACAGGGTCGTTCCCTCAACGATATCCGCCGCGATATTGCTAATAGTGCCGAAGCAAGGGCAGCCGTTAACCAAATTTATCGCCAAGTTTTGGGGCGCGAAGCCGATGCCAACGGACTCCGCACTTGGACGAATCGCCTCTCCAGTGGAGACTCGTTAAGCGAGATCCGCCGTCAAATTGAGCGCAGCGAGGAAGCCAGCTTCCGGCAAAGCACAAACTAACCCGCCCGCATCCCGCCCATCTTTCGATAGTCAAATTTTAGATTTCAGATTTCAGATTTTCGATACCTCTTGCCAAAATATTTGAGGCGGGCAGGATGCCCACCCCACAAAACCAGAACAATTCTTCTGGGGTGGGCGTCACGCCCGCCCTTCCAACATACTACCCACCCCACAAAACCAGAAAAATTCTTCTGGGGTGGGCGTCACGCCCGCCCTTCCAACATACTACCCACCCCACAAAACCAGAAAAATTCTTCGCCTGGGAACGCCATTAGCCGCTCCCAGAGAGATAACTAGCAACTTGAGTTATTATCTTTTTCGCCTCTGCGCTTCTCACTGTGACTTAAAGGAAAAGTTTGCCGCAACCGCAAGCTTTTCCTGCAAAATTATTAATAATTAGCTCTACAACTCTGATTATATCCGAAAAATATACCACAAAATTAGGGGTAAATCTAGCAACCGTGTCATCTGGGGCCAAGTATTACAAAACCTCAGTTTTTCAGCTCTATAACATGGCTAAAACTCCTATTCTTTCGTTCCACCCCTGTGGTAACTTTGGGCAGATGAGTAGGAACTATATCTAGACGATTTAATAGGAAAAGATAGCTGAAAAGCTTATATACCAATACTTTTAAACTAACTTGCCCCTGATGACACGCTTGCTACATCTAGCCTAACATACCAATCATCAAAATCGGAGATTTTTTCCAACTTCCTAACATATCCATTTTTAACTAGCAGTTCAAATATTTTTTCCCGCATTGGTGTAAAGTTGTGTTCGCAAGTGATTACTTTGAAGCTGTGTTTGCTGAAGTCAAAATTATTTAATATTTCAAATTCGCTACCTTCAGTATCAATAGACAGATAATCAATATCTACGGGGGCTTCATGTTTTTCTAGTAATTCGTTTAATGATATTGTTTTTACCTCATAAATTTTACCTTTTTTTCTTCTTTCTTTATGTTTGTCCTTATCGCTGTATGAATTGATAGTGGAGTATTCGGCAATTTCATTGAAATTAACTGTTGAACTTGAATCTTTCCAGACGCATCGAGTTTCTATTTTAGCGTTTCTGTTTTTTTTTAAATCATCGTGCCAACAAATAGCAGGCTCAGCAAGTATGCCAGTCCAGCCAAATTCCTTTTCTAGCAAGTATGTATTGCTTAGGGTGACACCGTTTGTTGCTCCAAACTCTACAAAATAACCGTTTTTCTTGAAATTCAATTGGGATAATACAAACAAATCTTGACGTATCTGTGAACGGGATTTTCGCATATTTTTCAATACTTCCGCAGCGCGATCGTCAGGCATACTGAGTAGTAACTCCATGTCTCTAGCCTTTCTCGCGGTCGCTTTTAGTGAGCTGTAGCGTGCGATCTCGATATCAAAGCTCCGCAGCGATAACTGGATCATAGATTTGATTTTCTGCTTCATAATCCCCTTTTTATAGCATCATATAAAAACTGGTCTTTAAGCGCAACTGTCCCGTTTTTGATGTTCGAGATGTCTGGGATTGAGCGACGGCAATAATATGGTAAATTACTGGTAAAGTATCACATCAAACATTTCTTTGACTGATTGTTTTATTATTTCTTAACCCAGATGCCGCACGCTCAACTGCCACATAGACAGTGGCAGAAGCGTAAAAGTGAACGCTCGGGATAAATTTGCAGCGGAAGTTGCCCCCTGGGGGGCAACTTCTGGCTAAACACTGGTTCCCCCAACTGCCCTATTCAACAATAAACGCTAATTACGCCCTCAGGACTTACGCAAAGAAACTAAGGGCGAGCCGAAAAATCGTTGGGAAAGCCAACCAGAGATTGACGAAGAAACCAAATTTCTGGCCTCGTCTTGCGTAAGTCCTGGTCCTGTCTCTAATCCAACTCGCACATCCCCTCACCGGCTATCCATGCAGTTGTCCAGGCACTTTGGAAGTTAAATCCACCCGTAACGCCATCGATATCGAGAATTTCGCCAGCAAAGAACAAACCGGGCACTATCCGACTTTCCATTGTTTTAAAATTGACCTCTTTTAAACTAACGCCGCCGCAGGTAACAAATTCTTCCTTGAAAACGCCCTTCCCCTGAATTTGATATTCCCCTTCGCAAAGTTCTTGAATCAGTTGATTCAGCACTTTGTTAGATAACTCTGCCCATTTTTTTTCTGCATCAATACCTACATAAGTAACTAACTGCTGCCACAGGCGTCGCGGCAGGAGAACTGGGCAATTAGCAGCTATTTGGCGTCGCGCTAACTGGGATCTAACGGCTAGTAGTTGTTGGTGTAAATTTTCCCGATTGTATTGCGGTAGCCAATTGATTACCAGCGTTGTTTGATAGTTGCACTCGTGGAGCAATCTAGCACCCCAAGCCGAAAGTTTCAGTACGGCAGGGCCGCTTAAACCCCAGTGAGTGACGAGTAATGCGCCGGTTTGTTCTAAAGCGGTTTTACCCGCGATCGGCAATCGCAAGCGGGTGCTATCAACGCTAACACCGGCTAAATCTTCTAGTCTTTTGTCTTTTATATTAAAGGTAAACAGGGAGGGGACTGGCGGTTCGATGTGGTGTCCTAATGACTGGGCAATTTGGTAGCCGATGGGGTTACTGCCAGTGGCGAGCAGGATGCGATCGCACTGCAAACTTCCTCCCGCTTTCAACTCAATCTCAAATCTGTGGCTAATGGCGTTCCCAGGCTGAGCCTGGGAACGAGGGTAATCGGTAATCGGTAATTGCTCCTCTGCTCCTGGAGTCTCCTGTACCTTGATGCCAACTACGGACATGCCGATGCGAATTTTTACCCCGACTTCCTTCGCTGCCTCGTAAAGACAGTCCACAATTGTTTCCGAATTATCTGTAATCGGGAACATGCGTCCATCGGATTCGGTTTTGAGCTTAACGCCCTGCGACTCAAACCAAGCAACGGTATCGCGGGGTTGAAAGCGATTGAACGCGCCGTGCAAAGCTTTTCCACCTCTGGGATAATATTGCACCAATAAAGCCGGGTCGAAGCAGGCATGGGTGACATTGCAGCGACCCCCACCAGAAATGCGGACTTTTGTCAAGGGTTGCCGTCCGGCTTCGAGTAACGTGACAATGGCGTCGGGATTGGCAGAGGCAGCTCTGATCGCGCCAAAAAAACCCGCTGCCCCACCCCCAATAACTGCTATCTTCAAAAGTTGCACAAAAAATCGACTATTCTAAGGGTTCAAAATCTGATTTAGCTGCCCCGCAAACGGGACACACCCAATCATCCGGAATATCTTCAAACGGCGTACCCGGTTCGATGCCGCCATCTGGGTCGCCTTGCTCTGGGTCGTAAACATAGCCACAAACCGAGCATACGTATTGTTGCATTTTTGTGCCTCCTTCCCATCCTCGCTTGATAATACTGGACGCGATTCAAGAGCCGAATCGCCCTTGAGGTCGATCGATAATTTTATCGTGGGGTCGGGGTGCAGGTGGGATGGTCAGAGAGATTTACTCCCAGAGGTGCTAGAAGATTATCTACTTCTTCCTTCTTCTTGCTTCGCGTCCTTTGCGTCTTCGCGGTTCAATAGTAGTAATTCTTCGGGTGGGAAAAAAGTAAGGCAAGATTATCGTTGATACGGGAAAAGCAATTTTTATCCACTCATCCGCTCACCTGCTCACTTGCTCACCCGCACACCGGCTTACCACCTAGTAGCTTGCAAGTAGCTCAAAATACCCGTAACGATGCAAAGTAGCATCAACACCCAGATAATGCCACCCGGAATCGAAGTAAACGGGCGCATTCCAAATCCTCTCAACAGCCAATAAGCTACCGTGACTCCCAAAAGGATGAAAAAAGACCGCACAAATATCGAATTGTCAGAGTTAGGTGAACCACTCACTGCTTTCGGTGCCGCTCGATTACGACCTCATTATGGCATGGGATGCCAGATATAGCTTTCCATTCGGGTGTAGCGGCACGGCAACATCAAGTTATCGGGCGCGGAAGACAAGATATAAAGATGCCGTGCCCCTACACTCTCCCCGATCTGCCGCACCTGCTTCACCCAAGGGCAGAAATACTCAAAAAAACCATAGCTTGATCAAGATTACAGGCTATATCCGAGTTTACACGCATATAGTTAGTAACTTTTATCACTAAATATTTAAATTTTCTGTGGTAGCAAAGTGCAATCTCGGTAATGTCAGGGACAAAATTATTGCAGATTTCATCAAAACTTTGCAGTTTTTTTAACTAAGGTGGGTAACTTGAAATATAGAAGGTGTAGTAACCTTTGGGTTATCGTATTAGACCGTTACGACCTTAAACTCGATTGGTGTTAGTAGGGAGATAATTAAGCCAAATGACAGTACGTTTTGCCTCCGACTCGATCGATCCAGCTCTGTTGCGCGGTGAGATTTTGCTGCAAACGCGATCGCACTCTGCTTGGGGTGGCGCGTGTACGGCAAGCATGTACCTACCGATCGCGCGATCCCACGCTTGGCAGCAGCTAACTGACTACTCCCGCTGGGTGCATTACTTCCCCGATGTGATTAAGAGCGAAGAGTTACACCCGGTAGATAGTTTCACCTCTGGCGGCAAGCGTCTGTATCAAATGGCACGGAAAGCTTTTTTGATGTTCACCGCCGAGGTAGAAATCTACCTGCGAGTAATTGAGGTGGTGCAACAGCAAATCCAATTCCGCATGGAAAAAGGCAGCTTTGTCGATTTTTCGGCAGATTTAAAGCTGCAAGATTGCGGTAGCGGCACTTTACTCACCTACAGCGTCGCAGCAACGCCTCTAATTCCTATTCCCTCGATGTTTATCCAACAAGCTATGCACATGGACTTACCTGCCAATATGCAGAAAATGCGTCAAGTGCTTTGCGGCTGGTAATCTAGTCTAGATAGTAGCAGCGTTTTCCAGTAGTTCTACTAAGCTCTAAAACTAAATTGCTAACGATTAATGGCGATCTTATCAGTTGTCAGTTGTTTTGAAATAAACAGCTGACACCTGTAAGGCTTTTCCCATGAGCGCAGAAAAATTTGCGACAAACTAAAGATTCTCTACGCTTATGGGATAGCCTGATTTGAAGCTATAAACAAAATTGGTATCAATTAAGAAACAGGACTTACACCTATTGCCTGCTTGGACACTACCCATACTAGGGTAGATTATGCCCTCCCTTCCCGTAGAGGCTGTGTGTAAGTCCTGACCATATATATTTTATCATTTATGTTTTTAGATATTAATTTTTATCGGGAAATGAATTATTTATAATAAATGCTGAGGATAAACAAGCAAAAAATAGCAATCTACGTAGATTATACAGTTTTTCAGCACCCGTTAACTGATGCGGTCAGCAATATCCGTAAATTCCACATATTTTCTCCTAATTTTAAGGAATTGAGCCAAAGTTTTACGTAAATTACCTAGTAAGTGGGCTTCAGGTACTGATAAAGCCAAGGAGTAGTATCCGTAGATTCCCTAGTTTTGATTTTTGTCATTTTTTGGTGCCAGGGAAAGAACGTCAGATCCTGTCCGCTGGATTGTTATCAATATCGGTAAACTGCTAATTGCTAATAGCTAATTGCGAGCTTGTTAATCACCTATTAGCGATTAGCGATTAGCGATTAGCCAAATATAAAAGCTACCGCTGACATCGCTGCAAATAGATTTGAGCGATGGTATCGCTTGGGTTAATTCGCAGACAATCTTGAAACAATAAAGCTGCTTCGCTAAAACAATGTCGATAAGCCAGAAATAACGCTTGTTCAAACATTGATTTGGTGGCTAATTTTCCCTGTTTAATTTGCGGATCGTCCCCATCAAATACTTCAAAAACTGCCACTGCTTTGGACTTCCCCTTAACTGTGACTCGCTCGATGAAGCGAATGTTGTGTTCCATTGGGTTTTGCAAGCGGGACAGAGTTTGTTGAGAGATTAATAAGGATACGCCATATTCTTTTGTTAAATTTTCGATGCGAGCAGCTAAGTTTACCGCATCGCTAATTACCGTACCATCCATGCGCGAGTATCCCCCGACTGTACCCAGCATTAAAGAACCTGTATGGATGCCAATGCCAACTTGTAGGGTAGGGCGTGCGGGTGTGCCCCTGGTTGTATTATATTCATTCAGCATTTTTAGCATGGCAAGACCGGCTTTCACCGCATCATCGGCGCTGCCACCAAATAGTGCCATAATTGCATCGCCAATGTATTTATCAATAAAGCCGTTATTTTCAACGATGGCGGGTTCCATGCGCGACAGAAAGGCATTGATAAATTTAAAATTATCCTGGGGAGTCATGCCTTCGCTGATGGTGGTGAAGCTGCGAATATCGGAAAATAGTACCGTCATTTCTTGCTGCACGGCTTCGCCTAATTTGACATCGACAATGCTTTGATGTCCCAGCAAAGAGAGAAATTGATTCGGTACAAAACGACTTGCCGCGCGGGTTAGTTCTGATTCTTTTTGCAGCGCTATTTCCAAATTAGCATTAAGTTCAAAGAGTTCTTCAATAAATTTTTGCCTATCCGCTTCAGCTTTTTGGCGTTCGGTGATATCTTGAAAGGCGACAATGGCATAGGAAATCTTGCCATTTCGATCGTAGATGGGCGTGCCCCAAATTTCGATGGGAATAATCTTATTTCCTAGATGTATTTCTACATCATCAACCGTTGATGTTTCGCCTTGCAATGCCCGCGATATCGGTAATTTTTCCCAAGGATATGGTTGATTGGTTCCGGCGATATAAAATGGATTAAGCTCTGACGTTACGGCTGTTTTACCGCGTAATTCCTGCGATCTTTGATTGGTAAAATAAAGTTGACCTTGGACATCAATTACTTCTACGCCAACGGGGACTGCTTCTAAGAACTGTCTCAAACGACTTTCGCTCTCGTGCAACTTGGCAATCAGTGCGGCTTGTTCGCGGTTTAATGTTTCAAGTGCCTGATTCATTTGTTGCAGCTTGGCGTTTTGTTCTGCCAGCTTTTTATCCTGAAGATAACTATAAACGGCTTCTGTTACCGTCAATTTTAAATCTTCAGCTTCCCAAGGTTTTGTAATATAACGATAAAGTTTGGCATATTTGATCGCATTAGCAACGCCTTCAATAGTCGCCTGACCTGTAAGCATTATTTTGAGGGTTTTGGGAGAAAGCTGATGCACCTGCCTTAATAGTT
Source organism: Microseira wollei NIES-4236 (assembly GCF_020521235.1). Taxonomy (GTDB): domain Bacteria; phylum Cyanobacteriota; class Cyanobacteriia; order Cyanobacteriales; family Aerosakkonemataceae; genus Microseira; species Microseira wollei. The sequence continues at coordinate 20,325 of NZ_BLAY01000074.1, forward strand.
CATCTCCTTTCATATCGGGCATGACATAATCTGATATAATTAATGGTATTTCATACCCATCTTCTAGCAATTCTTGGACTAATTCTAAGGCATCATTCCCGCCTTCGGCAATTTCGATCAGGTAATTGTTACCGAAGGCTTCTTTTAGTTCTGTTTTTATGCTTTTGAGTACGGTTGTCTCGTCATCGACACAGATGATTACCTGTTGAGTCATAGTTTTGCTATAGCAGATTGAATGGTTTCGATTAACTCTTCTTCAGCCCAGGGTTTATACAAGCAGGAATGGATATTTGCCTGTTCTTTTGCCCGCGCGATCGCTTGTTCATCAGCTTGACCTGTTAACATGATTTTAATAATGTTAGGAAATTCTTGATGGACGCGAATCAGAAACTCATCCCCCTTCATACCTGGCATTAACCAATCCGAGACAAGTAAAATAATCTTCATTCCCTCATCTTTTAGTTCGTTAATCAGTTCTATAGCCTCATCCCCATCTTCGGCAACTTCATAGATATATGCATCCCCAAAGGCTGATTTAAGTTGGGTTTTGAGACTCTGCAAAACAATTTTTTCATCATCTACGCATAAAATAACTGGTTTACACATTCCCCACTCTCCTAGTTTGGTTGAATTGGCAGAAAAACGTTAAATGTTGTGCAGCCTGGTTGGCTTTTAAATGCGATTGTTCCTCGATGCTTTTCCACGATTTTTTTAACGATATCTAGTCCCAATCCCGTGCCTTCTCCGGGGGGTTTAGTAGTAAAAAATGGTTCAAATATTTGAGACTTAATCTCTTCTGGTATTCCCGGCCCGCTATCGGTAATCCCAATTTTTACCTGCTGCTCTACTAAAACGGCTTCCAGGATTAAAGTCCCTTGATTATTCATCGCTTGTAAGGCATTTTGAATCAGATTGTTCCAAACTTGATTCAGGTCGTCGGGATAGCAAAGTAGCATCGGTAACTCGGAATAGTTCCGCATCACTTCTACTCCCTTTTTGAGTTGACTTTGATAAAGCGTTAACACGGTTTCTATGCCGTCAATTATGTTAGCCAGCTTCATCACTCCTGAACGGTCGTACCGCGCATAAGTTTTTAAGGCAAATACGACTTTTGAGGCTAGGTCTGTAGCTGTGTTGATGGTTTCAACGCCTCTTTGCACGCCTGAAATTTTATAAGCAATGTCTAAGATAAACTTGCTATTCTGATGTTTTAACAGAGGTAAAAAAACGTCGATTTCGCGATAAATCCTCATGTCTACCAGGCTATCGGCAATCGGAGAAGCATTATCAATTGCTTCGGCTTCGAGTAGGCGAATTAATGTTCGCTTAAATTGACGCTCCTCTTTGGCAGACAAAATTAATTTTTCTTCGATCGACCTGTGCAGGAGTTGCCAAAAATTCTCTGCTTGCTCTGGGGAAAGTGATTGAAACAGTGTGGGTAATTGTTCTAGGGTTTGACTTAAAAACTTAGTCATATTCCCCGCTGAGGAACGAATTGCACCCAGGGGGGTATTGATTTCGTGGGCAATCCCGGCAACGAGTTGTCCGAGGGCTGCCATTTTTTCTGATTGAATTAATTGGGATTGAGTCGCTTGCAGACTTGCGAGTGTTTGCGAGAGTTGCTCGATGGTTTGTTCGAGTCGATCCGATTGGGTTAATGTTGATTTCTCGGAAACGTTGAGCAACTGAGTCAAGGTCGCCACCTGGGATTTTAGCTGTTGAATTTCCCTAGTATGCCCAGAAATGCTTTGGCTATTACCACTCGCGGGAGATGGGGATGCGCCCTCGAAGACTGCACCGTCAACAAAGGGTAACAAAGCAGCTTTAACGTTGAGCGCTAGGGTACTGAACATTTCAGCGGTGCTGCGGGGAATTTGGACTTTTAAGAACATGATAATGGCAAATAAATTGCCCGACGGTAATAAAGCTCCAAACCCCAGTACCGACTTGATGCCAAACGGAATCACAAATGAGTCTTGGGCGGGGATGTAAGGACTGTCCTTGGCATCCGGGACGTAAAATACGTTAAATGTTTTTTGCTCGAACTCCAACAACAGATTTGGATCGGGTTGTACTACCGCGCTGATATTTAAGCCAAACTGCTGAATCAGTTGGGAGATCATCGGCGACTGTTCCACCAATTCTTCGCTTTTGAGCGGAATTGCTTTGTGTGCTGCGGATGCTTCGATGGAGTTCCATTGGGATTTTTCCCCTGCGGTCGCTAGCAGGGTTAAGCACTGCATCTTCGGCGAGGGAACTTCGTCTCCCAAGATGCTGCGCGCGTATTCGCGCCTATGGGCATCCAGTTCCCCATATGGGTGCGTTTTGAAGCAACGAACCAAGGCACAGGATTTCTCACCCGTTTGTCGATCGATTAAATGTTCGTAGAGATATTTGATCATTCTGTTGCTGGTTTGTTCCATGTTTGCCGCCCCCTCACCCATCTGGTGTAATGCCAGTCCGCATTCAACCATGTCTCTCAAGCTAAATTTTGTCAGATCGTACATCTAAAAAACTCCTGGAAAAATAAAATTAGCGATGATCGACTCCCAGGCACGGCATCGCCATAGGGTGGAACGGGTGAGAGATTTGACGACCCGATTGGCAATTGAAAAGTAACAATTTTTACTCATGGTGGTGGTACGAGGGTTTCCGGAGATGGGGGAGAGACTGGAAATCAATTTTCCGACTTTTCCGACTTTTCCGACTTTTCCGACTTTTCCTACCTGCCTTTGAGCATCCTAGCAACTAGACTAGAATCGATACCAACCTAGAGAGCAAGTCGATACTGGTCGAATCTGCTATCTTTGACAGCAACTTGACGCGATCGCACCCTGCTAAAAAGGCGGGCAACTTCACCCGATAAGCATGAGGACCCTCGGCAATTGCAAAAGCTATCTGGGATTGGTTATAGTATGCCCAAGGAGCTGAATGCTGACTATAAAAGGATTGGACTAGCGCGGATTTTCTCCTTACCAACCTTTTCTCAGGCCATATTGGCAAAAATTCTCGCCCGGTTTGAGGTACGGTATAAATACGCTTGGGAAAGCGCACGAGGAACAGGAAATTTGGAGAACTGGCGAAGTCTGGCACTCCAAAACCGCTGGTAAATAGCTTGAAGGGCACGCATCAACACATCTGGCAATATATATTCCGCTGCAAAAGTTTTTATGACAAGCTTGAGGCCGTCAACCGCTAAACTCTTCACCAACATAGATTCTGGCAGTGTTGTGGCCTCCTACTCCCTGTGGGGTGACCAACAGTATCCTAGAAAACAGGAGCGTATCAAGGGCGAGAGGTATTGATGGACATCGAACAGGCGTATCAAAAATGCACTGAGCGGCTAATGTGGGCTTGTGCGAGCTTACAGGCTAGGGTAGAGCCACGGGAACTGGCTCCGATCACGGATTTAATCGTTCAACCCATGACCGGGCCTTGGCGATTTTTTCACACCCCACAGCACATTTTCAAGGTCGGCGGCACAGAAGATGCGATTGAAGTCCTAGCCGCCTTGTTTCACGATCTGGTGTACGTGCAAGTCGATTGCAGCATTAATTTTCAACTGAGTTATTACATTACTCCTTATACGAAAGAAGTTAAAGGACAGCTGGTGATTCGCGAACCTTCCGACTTGCCTGCCGATCCGATGTTCGAGATGGTGGCATCGGTGTTTGGCTTTGTTCCGGGTCAAGTGCTGCAACCGTTCGCCGGACAAAACGAATTTTTGAGTGCGGTGGTAGCTGTCAAAGTGCTGGAGCGATTTTTGCAGCCAGAGCATCTGATTCAAATTGTCGCCGGAATCGAAGCCACCATCCCTTTCCGGTCAAGCTCAGAGGATGGCTTAGCGGTGAGCGATCGCTTGTTTCAACGCTTGCAAGTAACCTGTGACAAATTTAACCTCAACCTGAGCGAAGAAGAACTGTTTGAAGCTGTCAAAAAAGCCGTGCGCGTCAGCAACCGAGATGTCGCCAGTTTCGCCCATCCCAATCCTGCCCATTTTTTAGCGAATACTTGGAATTTATTACCCGAAACCAATCACAATCTGATCAATTGTTCTTACACGGTGCGCGATTACCGCCTAGCCTTGCAAAAGATGGAAGGCTTTATGAATTTCCTGCGCCCAGAGGTAATTTTCCGTCAGTATAGAGGCGAACCGAGCGATCGCGCGTTCAAATTGTGGGATAGCACTGCTAGGAAAAACTTGGAAATTGCCAAGCTTTACTTGGGGAGCAAACTCGTTGCGATCGCCTTCATCGAAGCACTTTCTTCCAGTATTGGCCCGGACGTTCCCCTGGTAATCATGATGGGCAACATGCCCAATGGTAATTGTGATAGCCCGCGTTTGGAAAATTTTATTCCCGTTGTGGCGAACGCCTATCAACCCAAAAATGACCTGGAACGGGAAGTGATGAATTTATTAGAAAAGGGACGCGCTAAGAGTGCTAAGTACGATCTGGAACACTCTCCCTTAGCGACCTTTATGGTTAAATCTATGGGATTTGAAGAAATGCGCTGTCAGTGCAGTCGCGCCAAAGCATTTTTTAAACAAGAACTAACTGCTATTGATTTTATTTCCGAGTTCGATCCTACAGTCGCCAAAGTTCTAATCGACGGAGTTGTCAAGCTGTTTGAGAGTCACAAAAGTGCCATCAGCCGCATGTCGTGGGTCAAGAATCGCATTTTGTGGGAGAGTTGCCTCAACTCGTCTAATTCCGACTCATCAGCCAATAAGTAGTCATTTCCCCCTGACCTTTAACCGCGATCGCACCTCGTTTCGCTAACACATACTGATGCCGCAACCGTTCGTAAGTAGCCCTTGTTACTTGAATGCGTCCGGGTTCTCCCTGAGACTCCATGCGAGAAGCGAGATTGACAGCATTTCCCCACACATCGTAAGCAAATTTTTGGGTGCCAATGACAGCGCCTACCACTGGCCCGCCGGTGTTGATACCGATCCGCAACGCCAGAGGTTCGCCATTGGGCCATGTGAAGCGCGCGATCGCTTGTTGCATATCCAGCGCCATTTCGGCGATCGCAAGGGCATGGTCTTCTCGCATGACGGGAATTCCCCCTGCCAAAAAATAAGAATCCCCAATCGTTCTAATTTTTTCCACTCCATGTTGTTGCGCTAGCGCATCAAAGGTAGAAAAAACCAAGTTCAACAGATCGACAACATCCCCAGGAGGCATGGCGCTGGACATGGGAGTAAAGCGGACAATATCGGCAAACAGAAACGTAGCTTGCTCAAATTGTATCGGCGTCGCCTTTTGTGTTTGTTTCAACTCTTCAACGATAGCTTGCGGCAAAATATTTAATAACAAATTCTCCGACTTTTGTTGCTCTTTTCTCAGGGCATTTTGCAAAGCTTGAATCTGCAATTGATTGGCAACGCGGGCTAAAACCTCTTCATCATGAAACGGCTTTGTGATATAATCCACCCCGCCGACATTGAAGGCTTTGACCTTATCCCAAACTTCATCAAGGGCGCTGATAAAAATTACGGGAATATGCTTAGTTTGGTCGTCGGATTTCAGATGTTCGCACACCTCGTAGCCGTTCATATGCGGCATATTGATGTCGAGTAAAATCAAATCCGGCGGATCGGTTTTGACCGACATCAATGCCATCTGTCCGTTTCGCGCTTTACCAACTTCATACCCCCGAGCGGTGAGGATCGTTGCCAACAGGCGGATATTGTCTGGTATATCATCAACGATGAGAATGTTTTCTAGCATTTTTTCATTTCAGATTTGAATCATTTAGTAGGGTGCTCTCTTTGATAGCATAACGCACCATCCCACCATATTAGATGCGTCAGCCGGGGTGCTAAAAACCACAACGTAACCTTCCACAGATACGGCTGCTATGTTTTTAGAATTAACGCTGGTTGTTTAGCTGCAACGGCTTGGATTAAATCTATGACTTTGTCGAACAGAAAATCATTAGCCCAATTAGTTAAGGTTTTGGCTAGAGGGGCGTGGATTTTAGGAATTTGTTCGCATAGCTGGATAATATCGCGATCGCGGCATTTGAGCGCTGCTTTATTGAGTTTTTCTACCCACTCAACGGGCATTTGGGATAAGTGAAAATCAAGCGAGCGCTCAGAAGCATTTAATTCATCCTGAGTTGGCTCATCTTGCTCCTGAACTGCCGAATCTTCATAGAGATATTGCACCCCTAAACATTCGGCAATTTTTTCCAAAAGTCCCTCTTGGCGGAAAGGCTTGCTGATAACGTCATCGCACCCCGCTGATAAAATAGCTTTGCGCTCTTCCTCAAACGCGCTGGCAGTTAAAGCAATAATAGTTGTTTCCTGACCTTTGAAATGGGCTTTAATCTGTTTGGTGGCTTCATACCCATTCATCACCGGCATGTGCATATCCATAAAAATTAGGTGTGGCGAGAAACTCGACCACAGGTGAAACCCTTGTAGACCATTTTCGGCTTCGCGGACAACAAACCCTAGCGATGTCAGCAACCTCACCAACAGCAAACGGCTTTCCCAGCTATCATCAACCACCAAAATGCGATATTGTGGCTGGTTCGGTGCTAAACCTATCACTTTGCGAGTTGCTTGAAGATGAGAAATGTCAGAGCTTTGAGTTAGCTTAACTAAGATATCAAAGCTAAAAATTGACTTCTCACCAGGAGTACTTTTAACTTGAATTTCTCCCCCCATCATTTGCACGTATTTTTGGCTAATTGCTAAACCTAATCCCGTCCCTTGTCCCGATTTTCGACCTGTTTCTGTTTGGACAAAGGCAGCAAATAATTGCTCTATTTCTGCGGGAAACATGCCGAGTCCGGTGTCCTCGACGCTAAACCAAAGTCTTAGATGAGAAGAATGCAGAGGGGAATTTGGATGTACATTCTCCTCTGCTCCCCTGCTCCCCTGCTCCTCTGCTCCCCTGCTCCCCTGCTCCCCTGCTCCCCTGCTCCCCTGCTCCCCTGATGTTTGCACTCGCAAAGTCACGCTGCCTTTTTCGGTAAACTTGATGGCATTTCCTACCAGGTTAATCAAGACTTGACGTAATTTCCGCTCGTCGGTTTGCAGGTATTGAGGTACGTCTGATGCCCGTTCAAAAATTAGCTGTAAGTTTTTGGATGAGGCTTTCAGTTGCAGCATCTCGTGCAGATTATCCAGCAAGCGGTACAAGTCAAAGCTCCTCTGGTAAAATGTAGTTCTGCAAGCCTCTATTTTGGACATTTCCAGAACATCGTTGATTAATTCCAGCAGATGCTCGCCAGCGCTGTTAATAATACCCAAATATTCCTGCTGTTCTGCCGATAAAGATGAGCTGCGTTTCATCACTTGGCTAAAGCCGAGAATGGCATTGAGAGGCGTCCGCAGTTCGTGACTCATGTTGGCTAAAAATTCACTTTTAGCTCTGTTAGCGGCATCAGCAGATTCTTTTGCCAGGGCAAATAGCTGGGATTTAGCCAGTAGCAAAACTTGCATATCCAGTAACCGCCATTGGCTATTTTCCCCGGCTATGACTATCGGTTCGTAGGCTAGGGATGGGGGACGCTGCAAGGCGATTTCAACTGCCTTGTCGATGGGGCAATCTCCGCTCAACACCAGGCACTTTGCCAGGCGGATTTCTACATCTGGAATCGCCTTAAATTCTGCGCCGATCATGTTCAACATCACCTGAATCGGGCGTTTGAGGAAAAGCTCTGACCCATAGGGACGACTGAGCCATTCAAAAAATCTTGCCCTCGAGATCATGCCCACTATTTTATTATTATTGGCAGTAATCATGATCCCTGGTAATTCTGGCTGCCGCTGGAGTGATTTTGCTACCACTTGCCCAACGGTTTTTAAGTCTACCTTACACTCATGGCTGGGAAGATCTGCCAGAGTTGAATTCAACGTAAGATTATCGAGTTTTTCCACGATCGCTATTCACACTTTTTGGCTAGGGTGTACTCAACATTATTTGGTTGATGCGTTTCCCTGACCTGAGACTCAGTAATAATACTTCAGTATTATTACTGATGTCGTATCTGTTGTTTGGAACCATTCCTTCTATCATAATTCACTCTCAAAGGAATTTCTAGGTTTGGTATATAATACGCCTAAAGTTAAAATATATAAGTTTTTGTTAACGATTAGTTAATTTTTACTTAACAATAGCATTAACAAATTTTAATGATGAATTGAGGCGGCAAAGGAGAAAATAAAGTTAGGATACATATACTTGACGCGGTCAAAGATAGTGCTAATGGCTAATTGCTAATGGCGATCTTGATATCTCTGCTAGTCTTGTCTTGGCAAGCGAACTGTCAGGAAAGTGTGGGTGCGAACGATCGCTAAATGGGATATTAACTGCTGACATAGCTGCGTGAGAGTGAGGGGGAAAAGATAAATCAACTTTCCCCATGCTGGAAATACCATTTTCCGTAGATAAAGCTACATATCCGTTGATTCGGCTCGCTTTCACCCTAGGATATGCAGCCTAACTGAGGGAAATAGGTCTAAATGTAAGTTAAATACAAGTTAAGCGCTCAATCGCTTACATATATATGAACTTTGTGATGTATCTGACGAAAACGAGATTTGGAGCAAGTTCAGTGCGAGAGGGTTTGATGGATAGCGCCCAGGCACATCAAAAATGTTTAGAAAAGCTGATCTGGGCAATGGGTCGCCTAGAGGTAGAAGTCGCGTTGACTCAACTTTACACGATTGCCGACCTGATTGTTCAACCGATGACGGGTTACTGGCGATATTTTCATACGCCGCAGCACGTGATTGAAGTGGGCGGGAATGAAGATGGGATTGAAGTTTTGGCGGCTTTGTTTCACGATTTGGTGTACGTGCAGGTCGATTGCAGCATTAACTTTAACCTGAGTTATTACATTACGCCGTTCATTAAGCAGGAAAGGGAAAAGCTACGAATTCGCGAAACTTTTCAATTGCCTGCTGATGCCACGTTTGAGATGGTAGCGTGTGTGTTCGGGTTTGTTCCAGGGCAGGTGCTAGATCCGTTTGCGGGAGAAAACGAATTTCTGAGTGCGCTGGTGGCAACAAAAGTTTTAGAGCCATTTTTCTCACTTTCTCGACTGATGGAGATTGCGGCGTGTGTGGAAGCGACGATTCCGTTTCGGACTAAATCAAAAGAGGGATTAACGGCAAGCGATCGCCTCTACCAACGCTTGCTTTTAACCAATCATCGGTTTAACCTGGGTTTGAGCTTGCTTGCCATCGAGCAAATCGTCAAGCGCGCCCAGCGCGTAGGGAACCGGGATGTCAGCGGTTTTGCTCATCCGAGTTCGGCGTATTTTTTGGCGAATACCTGGAACTTATTACCGGAAACCAATCATAACTTTATCAGCCGTTCGTACACGGTGCGCGAGTACCGAATGGCGCTGCAAAAGATGGAAAGTTTCATGAATTTTCTGCAACCTGAAGCGATATTTAATCAATTTCGGGGAGAACCAGACGATCTCACCTACTCGCGTTTGCAGAACGGTGCCAGGAGAAATATCGAAATTGCGCGGCTTTATTTGGGGAGCAAACTGGTTTCGATCGCGCTGATGGAATCGCTTGCTTTTAGCTTGGGATTTGATGTTTCCCTAGCTACTCTAATGGGGGAATTGCCTTACCACGATTATCGGGGCGTGCGCTTGGAAACTTTTCTGCCTAAAGTTGTCGATGCTTATCATCCCAAAAACGATTTGGAATCGGAAGTCTTGGATTTATTAGAAAACGGAAGAGCCAACAGCGCAACTGCCGATTTAAAAGATTCACCTTTGGCGGCGTTTATAGTCAAATCAATCGGATTTGAGTATCTGCAAGAACAAAGCGCGAGAGCGAAAGAGTTTTTTAAAGGAAATCTTTCCGCAGTTGATTTTATTTCTAGCTTTGATGGGACTGTAACGCGACCTGTGGTAGACGCACTGTTAAAGTTATTTGAAAATCGCAAATCTGCCATCAACCGTTATTATCAGGGGATTATTTCTGATGCAAAACCCAAACGCCAGACCAATTCTGAGGCAGACATACCCCCATCAACTCATGCACCCGCTCTAGATACAACCCAGCCGTCTTATCCTCAGGATTAACCTGCAACACGCGCTTAAAACACGCTTGTGCAGCGGTAAATTCTTGCTGTTGATAATGTTTTAAACCCCGGGCAAAATCAGGCAGAGTTTGCCACTTTAAATCTCGGAATAAATCGGGTTCGGCATCGAGAACTTCATAGATAGAAATGGGTGCTTGTCTGCCTTTAACGACTACCTTGTCCAGAAAGCGGATTTGGTATTGCTCTGGGTGACTTAAATGGGTCAAGACATTTTCCGAAATTACCAAAGAAACGCCATAAAACTTGGTCAAACTTTCTAATCGAGATGCCAAATTAACTTCATCAGAAAAAGCATCTCCCTGCATTCGGGCTATTTCCCCCACAATTCCCACCATCATGTGACCGAAATTTATCCCCACTCCCACTTGGAGCGGTGGATATCCACTGGCGATGCGCTGGATATTGTATTTTTGCACTTGTTGCAATTTGGCAATACCCGATTTGACTGCATCGTCAGCGCCATTAGGAAACACAGCCATCATTCCATCGCCCAAATATTTAACAATCAAGCCGTTATGCTCTCTAATTTTGGGACTCACCTGGCGCATATAGGCATTGACAAAGTCAAAATTTTCTTGGGGCGTCATGGTTTCCGAAAGCGCGGTAAACGAGCGAATATCGCTAAACATTACCGCCATTTCTTTGCTGACGTGATTGCCTAAGTTGACATCGACGATGCTTTCTTTTTGCAAAAATTCTAGAAAAGTATGGGGAAAAAATCGCCCGTAGGCATGGTTGGTTTTTGATAGTTGAATGTGAAACTTAATTCGGGTGAGGAGTTCATCTCTGGAAAAAGGTTTAGTTAAATAATCATTGGCTCCGAATTGAAACCCGGTCACTAGATCGGATATTTGATTTTTAGCGGTCAACATAACGACGGGTAACTCGTGTGCCGGATATTTTTGCCGCAGTTTGGCACATACTTGATAACCAGACATCCGGGGCATCATAATATCGAGAACGATCAAGTCAAATTCTTGCCCGCTTTGGAGGATGGAAAGCGCTTGCTCTCCATTTAAAGCTTGGATTACCTGGTAGCCTTCTAAGGAAAGGTGATTGTTTAAAACTTGGAGATTGATCGGGTCATCATCAACAATTAGAATTCTGAATTGTTCCGAATTTGGGTGGGAATCGGTAATGGGTGAATAGGAGGATAGTTGGTTGGATTGCCGATATAAACTTGGGTTGATACATGGTATTTTCTCCTTGTCTACCACCTTTGAGGGCAATTCGGTATGAGATTTTGGAGTCTGTAGGGGAACAAGACAGTGCGCCCCAAGATAGGGGGGTAAAAGGGTGCATTCCGTGCAGGTGCAACAAGGGACGTTTGTACTCAGTTTCTGAGATGAAACAGGCAAGGTAAAAGTGAAGCGGGAACCGATGCCAAGTTGAGATTCAACCCATATTTTACCGCCGTGCAATTCTACCAGCTGCTTGGTGAGGGCTAAACCCAATCCCGTGCCGCCGTATTGGCGGACAATCGAACCATCGCCTTGTTCAAACGGATCGAAGATGCTTTCGATGCGATCGCTTGCAATACCAATGCCGGTATCGGAAACGGTAATGGCGATTTGTTTGGCTAATTGGTAATTGCTAATTGCTAATTGTTCTCGCTCGCCAATTACCAATGACCCATTACCCATTACCAAAGCTGCTGAAACTTCTATCTTGCCTGCGTCGGTAAACTTAATCGCATTTCCGATCAGATTATAAAGAATCTGTTGCAGGCGGTTTTCATCTGCATCAACAAGGGGTAAGTCGGCAGGAACGGCGTTGATAAATTGCAAGTTTTTGTTGACCGCTACAGCTTGACTGACAGTCAGGACAACCTGAACAATTCCTTGCACTTCCACGCTGCGAACTTGCAGGTCTAGTTTTTGCTGTTTCAGTTTAGAAAAGTCGAGAATATCGTTAACTAATTGGCTGAGTCGGCGGGCGCTACCAGCAATCATTAGCAGATTTTGCTGCTGTATTTCTGATAGAGAACCCGCCGCACCGTCTAGCATCGATTCAGCGATACCGATGATGCCATTGAGAGGCGTTCGCAGTTCGTGGGAAGTGTTGGCTAAAAATTCATCTTTGACTTTGTCAAGGCGCTGTAATTGGGCATTTTGGGCTTCCAGGGTAGAAAAAGATGCTCGCAATTGACCTGCCATGACGCTGAAGGATTTGGCAAGTTGCCCGATTTCGTCGCTGCGATTGAGATTAACAGTTTGTTCCCATTTTCCTTTGGCAATTGCTTTCGCTGATGCGTTCAAATTCAGAATCGGTTTGACAATCCACCGGGCTGTCAAAATACAAATAACGGTTGAGATAATTAAAGCGACAATACACAGCAAAATCGTGGTGCGATTGTTGGCGTTAATTTGCGCCATTAAATCCAATTCAGAAATATCGCCGATCTCGCCGTGTAAGTGACTGGCAAGGTCTTGGACGGCTTTTTGTCCGTTTCTGAAGGAAAGATACCCGACGATACTCACAGCAGCAAAGATTTGCAGCACAAACGGTACGGTCAGGACTAGGCGCAGCGGTACGTTTCCAGAAATTTTGGCAAAGCGGTGCAAGGATCTGATTGACATAGGGGCAATCTAGATCTAGATGGTTGTTATTTCAAAAAGCTGGTAGGGAAAACTTAAAAACTTTACACTTGCACCCCCTACACTATATTTACCAGTAAACATATGTAAAGTCTTCAGTAAAAATACCTAAGCATGAATGCTTATTGTCTCCGGGGAAAGATCCCGTTGACACGAGTATATCGGAAGCTAACTTCGTTATACAGCTTACAGTAGAAATACTGTTAGGGGGTCAGACCCCCGCAACCCAGGTAAGAGTGATATCGTGTGGGATTGCATCGGTATTGTAAATTTGGGAATTTTACAGCGACTCCAGGTGCTGCAATATACACAAGGGATGAGAACAAACTTGGTCAGGACTGGGAGAAACCGGGTTTCGACCCAGAAACCCGGTTTCTTTGGGTAAGGTGGCATGGGTGCGATCGCTCATTAGTGCTATCTGCGCTGCGAATAATATCATGTCCAGTAGCAACGGTTGTGTAACTGCTAATAACCCAAGTTGCTAGTTATAACTATCGTGGGTTGCACAGCAGAAGCTAATCGCCAGCTTGCTAATTGCTGATGGGAATATTTTTCGGTTCTACCATTAGCCATTAGCTATTAGCCATTAGCCTGTCTTGGGCCCTAAAAAGATAACTAGCAACTTGCGTTACTAGCTAATCGCTAATGGCTCAATCAGGAAAAATACTATATTACCAATTAGCAATTAACAATTAGCCATCCATACACTACCGATACCTAAGGACATGATATAACTCCTACAATCGGATAGTTTTAATTAAATGCTGTTGAAATCGTTCCAGATAAAATTGAGCGACTGTATCTCTGTTATTAATCTGCAAACACTCCTTAAACAATTGTTCTGCTTTTGTGTAAAAACCTCCATAAAAGAGGCAAACTGCCTGTTCAAACATCGATTTTGTGGTTGATTTTCCCTGTTTAACTGACTCATAATCCCCATCAAAGACTTCAAAAACTGCTACAGATTTTGACTTACCCTTAACATTGACTCGCTCGAGCAAGCGCATACTATAATTTTGGTGGTTTGGCAAGCGATACCAAGTTTCGTGAGAGATCAATAGCGATGCTTGATAAGTTTTTGTCAGGGTTTCGAGACGAGAAGCTAAGTTCACCGTATCCCCAATCGCCGTACTATCAATTCTGCTGTGTCCCCCGATCGTACCCAACATTAACGATCCGGTATGGATGCCAATACCAATTTTAATGGGCAAAGCGCCAGATTTTGCGCGTTTCTCGTTGAACTCGGCGAGATTTTGCAACATGGCAATTCCCGCTTTAACCGCATCATCTGCTCCACCGCTAAAGAGTGCCATAATCCCATCGCCAATATATTTATCAATAAACCCATGATTTTCCATAATGGCTGGTTCCATGTAAGCTAGAAAAGAATTAATAAAATTAAAATTTTCCTGGCAACTCATGCCTTCAGATAGGGTAGTAAATTCGCGAATATCTGCAAATAGCACTGACATTTCCCGCTGTCCGCCATCGCCTAATTGCACATCGACAATTCTTTCTTTATCTAAAAGCTTGATAAATTCACGCGGCACAAAGCGATAGACAGCTTTGTTGATTTGAGAGAGTTCTTCTATCAGGATTTCTTGTGAGCGAGTTAATCGAGCCAACTCTTGATTCATGCGATATAAATTTGCATTTTTTTCTGCTATTTTTGTCTCTTGAATGTAACTATTTACTGCTTCTTTTACTGTCAATTTAAAGTCTTGCCTATGCCAGGGTTTGGCTATATAACGATATAATTTTGCCCGTTCTATCGCCCTTCCCACTGCCGCTAAATCTGCTTGCCCACTCAGCATGATTTTCAGGGTGTTCGGGGAAAGATTATGGATGCGTTCGAGCAATTCATCTCCCTTCATATTGGGCATGATGTAGTCGGAAATGACGACGGCAATTTCCTGCTGGTTTTCTAATGCTTCTCTGACAATTTCTAAAGCTTCTTCTCCACTTTCAGCGATTTCGATCGTGTATTCGCTTCCAAACGCATTTTTTAGCTCAATTCCCAGGCTATCTAGGATAGTTTTTTCATCATCTACGCAGATAATAATAGGTTGATTCATCATTGCTCCAACGCTGATTTAATGGTTTCAATCAGTAGGCGATCGCTCCAAGGTTTGGAAACACAATCATGCAGATTGGCATATTTTTTGGCTCGCTCGATGGCTGATTTATCGGCTTGTCCGGTAATCATAATTTTAACTATTTGGGGATATTTTTTATGAAGATCGATTAAAAATTCGTCTCCTTTCATTCCTGGCATTAACCAATCGGAGATAATCGCGACTACTGGCATGGTTTCCCAATCTATATCTGCGAGGATTTCCATTGCCTCATCAGGACTTTCAGCAATTTCATAGAAGTAAGTATCCCCCAGACCATTTCGCAGTGTTATTCGCAAGCTTTGTAAAACGTTTACCTCATCATCAACGCATAAAATGACAGGCTTAGGCGAGTTTTTTTTGTTCATAAAGCCTCTGCCTCTAGGGGCAAGGATATAGTAAATGTGGTTTGACCTGGCACAGATTCTACCTCAATTTTTCCTCGATGTTTATCAATAATTTTTTGGACAATATCTAATCCCAGACCGCTGCCTTCACCGGGTGGTTTGGTAGTGAAGAAAGGTTGAAATATTTTCGGCATAATCTCAGGAGGAATGCCTTTACCGCTGTCGGTGAAGCTGGCTTTGATATATCCGTCTTGCTGCTTGACTTCAATGGTTAAAGTCCCGCGATAGTCCATTGCTTGCAAAGCATTGTGAATGATGTTTGTCCAGACTTGATTGAGTTCGTCGGGGTAACACGAGATAGAGGGTAAGCAATCCTGATAGTTTTTGAGCGTGGTTATATTCTGTTTTAGTTGATTGCTATAAAGCGTTAAAATGGTGTCGATTCCCTCCGTAATATCTACGTTTATTTTGTGCCCCGTGTTGTCATAACGAGCGTAATTTTTCAGAGCAAAAACAACTTTCCTTGCCCTTTCTGCGGCAGTAGTGATGCTTCTGATACTGGTTTGAACGTTGGCGAATTGATAGGCAGTTTCTAAAATATATTCGCTCTCAGTAGCTTTTAATAGCGGCACAAATGGTTCGATATCTTTAATGCCTATTACCGCTAATAAACTTGCCAAGTCTGAGGCGTTTTCAATTTCGCACGCTTCGAGTTGCGCCGCTAATGAGTTTCTCAGCTTGCGTTCTTCTCTGCTGGTTAAAGTTTGATTCTTTTGACTTATATTTTTCAGTAAATCTATAAAATACTGCTGATGAGATGGGGATAGTTCTTGCAGAAATTGGGGGAAATTGAGCAAGCGATCGCTCCAAAATATTGCAATGTTTCTCACCGAGGATGTAATCGCGCCCAAGGGGTTATTGATTTCGTGAGCAATGCCAGCAATCAGTTGTCCTAAAGCTGCCATTTTTGCCGATTGAATCAATTCTTCTTGTGTGCTTTTTAGTTGTTGCAATGTTGAGTCTAGTTCGACATTTTTGGCAGCCAACTCTTCGTTTTTAGCCGCCAGACTCTTGTGGGCCGAAACTAAGGCCAAGTGGGTTTCTACCCTTGCCAAAACTTCTTCAACTTGAAAGGGTTTGGTGATGTAGTCTACTCCACCAACGGCAAAAGCTTTGACTTTATCCCATACTTCATTAACTGCACTGAGAAAAATTACTGGAATTTTTTTAGTTTTGTCATCGGCTTTTAGCTTGGCGCAGACTTCATAGCCATCCATTTCCGGCATCAGAATGTCGAGTAAAATTAGATCGGGAGGATTTAATTGGGCGGCTGATATAGCTAACTTACCATGAGGAACGGGGCGAGTTTGATATCCTTTTTCGTTTAAGACTCCCACCAACAAGCGCAAGTTTTCTGGTGTATCGTCAACGATTAAAATATTACCCTTGGAGTTGTTGCTTGGCATGGAATTGTACGTTACTTAATTAACTGTAAAATCTTGTCGTATTCAAAATTGTCGATACACTGGGCGAGCGCATCAGCTAGTCCTCCATTGTGCGAGCGGATTTGCTCGACTTGGTTAGCAATTAAAACCAAGTCAACACTGAGTATAGCGTGTTTCAAATCGGCTACCAATTCTGGCGGTAATGCGGCTATAGCAGCGCTAGTGAGCAATCGCCCTTCACCTTTGGCGGCAGATGTTTGATGGGAATTTGAGTTGTCATAAACGTATAGCACTCCGATATGTTTGTGCATCATTTCAAAAATATCGGCTTCCCGGAAGGGTTTGCGCATAAAATCATCGCACCCTGCTGAAAGCACAACCGCTCTTTCTTCTTCTAAAACGCTGGCAGTTAAGGCAATAACTGCGGTAGCCTGACCTTTAGTAGTAGCTTTGATTTGTTTAATCGCTTCATAACCATCCATCACCGGCATTCTCAAATCCATCCAAATTAAGTGGGGTTCCCATTCATCCCAGATGGCGATCGCTTCCATCCCGTTGCTAGCTTCTTTGAGTTCAAATCCCAAGGGATTGAGCATTTGTACTAATAGTTTGCGGTTGATCGGTTTATCATCGACAATTAAAATCCGATAGGGTTGATTCGGTTCGAGCGCTATAACCTGCCGGGTGGGTTTTTTGCTGTCAATTTCAACCGGATCGGCGATGCTAGCTTGAATGTCGAATTTGAAGGTTGTACCCTTTCCAACTGTCGAATTCACTGTTATATCGCCGCCCATTAATTGCACAAATTTGCGGCTGATTGGTAATCCTAAACCCGTGCCTTCTTGCGCTTCTTTACCTGTTTCAGTTTGCGCGAAGGCTTCAAACAGCCTGTCTAATTCTGCTGCGGCAATACCCATTCCTGTATCTTCGATTTCAAAAGCAATAACTAATTTTTCCCTGTTAATAGTTGGCTGTTTGCCGATAAATTTACTCGCAGCAACTGTTGCGGGTTTAACTTGACCGCGCAAGTAAGCGGCAAGTTTCCTGTCAGCTGCTTGCATTTGTGTCGCCAAACTTTCTTCTGACTCTTGAATCCGTTTCACCAGTTCGACTCTGACTGAAACCCCTCCCTCTTCAGTAAATTTAATCCCGTTGTTAATCAGGTTGATTAAAACTTGCCGCAACTTGACTTGATCTGTGCGGATGTAGCGCGGCACTTCCGGTGCATAATCCACTAATAACTGCAATTTTTTATCGTCCGCTTTGAGCCGAAACATATCTTCGATATCTGTGAGCAAGCGGTAGAGGTCGAAGTTTTTTTCGTTGAGGGTGGTACGTCCCGATTCGATTTTTGATAAATCCAGTACGTTGTTAATTAACCCCAATAAATGTTCCCCACTCCGGGCAATAATCCCCACATTTTCTTGGTTTTCTTTAGATAAACTTTGGCTGCGTATCATCAGTTGGGAAAATCCGAGGATTGCGTTGAGAGGTGTCCGCAATTCGTGACTCATATTCGCTAAAAAAGCGCTTTTGGCTTCGTTGGCAACTTCGGCTTTTTCTTTAGCAATTGCTAACTCTGCTGTACGTTCTTCTACTTTTTGTTCTAAGTTTTCAAAGGATTCTTGTAATTGTTTCGCCATTTTATTAAATGACTTGGCTAATTGTCCCACTTCATCTTCCCGGTCAAACTCAACGGTTTTATCCCATTGACCTTCAGCGAGTGAGCGAGCAACGGTGTTGAGTCGCACTACCGGGTTGGCAACCCATTGGGCGGTGAAAATACCAATGATAATCGCGATAATTAGAGCCACAATAGTCAGTAAAATAGTCGTGCGGGTGTTGGCATCGATCTGTGCTGTGAAGTCGGATTGGGGAACAATGACTACAATCAACCAATCTAAGTCAAAAGTCTTTTTGAGCGAGGTAACGTAAAGGAATTTTTGCTCGCCATTGAGACTGACTTCTAATAGTTGACTGTCTTGATTTTGATTGGGCAACAGATTTGATAAATACTTTGCTGCTCTGATAGAAGGATTATCGCTCTCGCTGGCTTTAATCCGTTCAAACTGCTTTCCTTTAACTAAGTATACTGGAGCAGAACTTGATGTACTTACAAGATCGCCAGAGTTTTCCATGATGAAAACTTGTCCTGTCTTACCTATTTTCAAAGTTTGCAGAAATTCATTGACATAGACAAGGAGAAACGAACTGCTCAAAACTCCTTCAAGCTGTCTGGATTTGTTGTAGTAAGGTTGCACGGCACTGATAATCAAACTTTCACCAACAATATCAGCAAATATTGGTTTCCAAGTGTGCTTTCCAGCTTTGAGCGCCGCCTTATACCAGGGTCTTTTACGCGGCTCGAAATTAGGAATAGAATTCTTTATGTCAGGCTCGCCTTTGCTATTTCTCGTAAAGTAAATCTGGGCATAATTCGTGGTAGCGTCACTATACTTTAATAGCACTTCATTGCCTTTAAACCGCCTAATTCCATAAGTTTCGCCTTGTGCTGTGCCAAACACGGTCAATGTTAAAAGGGGAAACGATGGGAATTGTTTGAGAAAATATTGCTCTCGTTTTGAAACATTTCTGATGTCTAATGCCCCAGTATCTAAGGCATTGGCATTCAGTTGATTGCTTAATTTAGGAACGGATAAATATACATCAAGGCGATCTTTAACCCGCTCGCTCACCTCGCTCATCAATCCCTCGGCAAGTTGATTAACTGCTTGTTGTCCGTTCTTAAAGGAAAGATATCCCACCATTCCCACTGTCGCAACGATTTGCAGCACGAACGGTACTGTCAGGACTGTTCGCAGGGAGACTTTGCGAGCTGATTTGGCGACCTGATAGTTAAGCTGTTTGATCAACATGATTGCACGAGCTTTTGTTAAAAATTACTTCGCGCTCAGGCGAACAACGCACCCAGACCGGCTAAAATTTGGACAGCACGACGTTTGGTTACCTCGCTGGCAACACTTTCTTGCACCAACTACCGAAATCCGCCAACACCGTATACCCCGAGCAAACCTTTTCTGTGACCTTTTCTGTGAATTTTACACTACTTTAACCACACCACCTATTGATTATTCCATATTTTTGCCTAAAAAAGAGGAAGACTTAGGCGCATATTCCCCGTTTCTCCGAAAAATAGTTGGTTTGGGAATCAGCGATATGCCTCCCTTCCGCACTCGCGTTCGAAGGTCGAAACCGGGTTTCTTTTCTCGTCGTGCGTAGGTTCTGTTCTATCCCAATTTATTCAAGTGAGGAGCATTTAATTATGAACCGCAGAAACTTTCTGTTTGCAGGACTGTCCCTGGGTGCGTTGGCGGCGATTCCATTGCGGACTTTGGCGCAGGGGAAACCAAACGCGATTCGCCCAAAGGGCGTTCGCGCAAGCGTGCGGTCGGCATATCCGCTTCGCCAAATCGCACAAGGAGAAAGCCAGAACCACGTAACAACCCACGTGCTGGATATGATGAGGGGGAAATCTGGGCAGGGAATGCGGATTGATTTTTCCGTTTTAGAAGGCGATCGCTATCGGTTAATCAAAACATTTATTACCAACGAAAATGGACGCACAGATGAGCCAATGTTAAGCGGCAATGCAATCGCAGTTGGACGCTACGAAATGATGTTTTACATTGCCGATTACTATAAAAAGCTGGGAGTACAACTCCCCGATCCGCCTTTCTTCGACAAAGTTCCCGTCCGTTTCGCCATCTTTGATGCAACCCAAAGCTACCACGTGCCTTTAATTTGCACCCCTTGGACTTACTCAACCTATCGCGGCAGTTCAGGTAGTCCTAAAAAATAAGTTGGTGATAACGCAAGTTGCTAGTTATCTTTTTAGGGCCCAAGACAGGCTAATGGCTAATGGCTAATGGCTAATGGCTCATGGCTAATGGCTCATGGCTCATGGCTCATGGCTCATGGCTAATGGCTAATAGCTAATGGCTCATGGCTCATGGCTCATGGCTCATGGCTCATGGCTCATGGCTCATGGCTCATGGCTCATGGCTCATGGCTCATGGCTAATGGCTAATGGCTGATGGCTCATGTGATATTTTAAGATCGAT
Source organism: Microseira wollei NIES-4236 (assembly GCF_020521235.1). Taxonomy (GTDB): domain Bacteria; phylum Cyanobacteriota; class Cyanobacteriia; order Cyanobacteriales; family Aerosakkonemataceae; genus Microseira; species Microseira wollei. The sequence continues at coordinate 40,995 of NZ_BLAY01000074.1, forward strand.
CCCCTATTAGCAATTAGCAATTAGCAATTAGCAATTTAGCAAGCCACGATAGTTATAACTGGCAACTTGAGTCAATAGAAACCCGGTTTTTGCAAAAAACCGGGTTTCTGAAACTGATAAATTAACGAAATCACTTGCGGTAGTGTCATAATGCCGTACTCTGCACGAAGATCGCACCCTACATATATTGAGATTTTGCACCTGTGGCATTAGCCCGCCAGGGAATAAATTCCCCGGCGGGCTATGATATTCGTGGAAGATCTGAATATAAAAACTTTGCGTAAGTCGTGAAATTATCAAAATAGCAAGCTCATCCCTAACTTCACCAGTGGCAGATCGCTGTTGGCTTGATAGGGCAGTTGTTGGCAAAATTATTTAGAATTTTGATGACGATCGCTGTTTCACTCAGACCCCTTGGAATTAGCGCGGCTTCGTGCTGCAAAAGTGTTATAGGTGAAACTGTCATGGCATCAGCAATTCTCAGGAATGCGAAACAGGAGGAACCGAGTGTCTGAGTTAGCCCGCAATTGGGAATGCGATCCATCTGAGTCTGCAACGACTTTTCGGGCAGATGGTATGGTGCTTCAATTTGCCGATGGCGCAATCGCTGCCTGCAATGCTGTAGCTGCCGAGATTCTGGGCTACACCGCCGACCAATTAATTGGCAAGGCGTTGTTCGATTCGCCCCGGCAATTCATTCATCTGGATGGATCGGCTTTTTTGCCAGAGGAGAATCCAGCGCTAGTGGCGCTGCGAAGTGGACAACCCTGCTCAAATGTGACTATCGGCTTCTATCGCCAAGATGGTGAGTTGGTGTGGCTGCTGCTTGATGCACAGCCGTTGTTTCGCGCCAATGAATCTGCACCCTATGCAGTTGTGACGACAATTGCTAGACCTGTTGAGAAAACAACCTCAAGGGCAGGTAGGATGCCCACCCCACAAGAGTTTTTGCAGAAGTCTACTGATGTCACCGCACAAAATCGTCAGGACTTCGCTCGCTCCGCACAACAAGACACAATGCAGACAACCGAAGCCAATCTGCGGTTGTTTATTAAATATGCCCCTGTCTGTATCGCTATGTTTGACCGCAACATGAATTATGTTGCCCTCAGTCAGCGGTGGGTGGAAATTTACCAACTTGAGTCAGTTGAGGCGGTTTTGGGGCGATCGCATTACGAAGTCTTTCCCCAAATAAGCGATCGCTGGCGACAAGCTCATCAGCGAGGTTTGGCAGGGGAAATTCAACAATGCGAGGAAGATAGCTTTACCCTCGCAGATGGATCGCTGCAATGGTTGCGGTGGGAAATTCGTCCTTGGCACGCCGAGGGCGGCGATATTGGCGGAATTGTCATCTTTGTTGCGGATATTAGCGATCGCAAACGCACAGAAGTTGCCCAACGCCAAAGCGAGGAACGCTATCGCGCTTTGATAGAATTATCGCCCCAAATCGTTTTTATCAGCGATCCAGATGGCTCGATTATCTATTGCAACCAGTGGGGATTGGAATTCACCGGGCGAAGTCTACAAGAGTTGCAAGGTGATGGTTGGGTAGATTTGGTTCGCCCAGACGCTCGCGATCGCGTCTATACGACTTGGCAAACCGCAACAAAACAAGTTTCTGACTACGAGATTGAAATTCCATTCCGTCGCGCTGACGGGGTTTACCGCTGGATCTACACCCGCGCTTTACCCGTGCGGGATAATAACGGCAAGATCGATTACTGGATCGGCGTCGCCCTGGATATCAGCGATCGCAAACAAATCGAGCAAGAACTGCAACAAACTAACCAAACCTTAAGAACGCTAATCGAATCATCGCCTTTGCCGATTGTCGCGCTCGAGGCGAACGCCACTGTCCGGATGTGGAACAAAGCTGCAACCGAGGTCTTTGGCTGGAGTGAAGCCGAGGTGTTGAATCGCCCTATTCCAATTGTGCCGCCCGATCAACTTGATGAATGCCAGCAGCTAAGAGCAGCGGTGGCGAATGGGGAAACCCTTTTTGGTATGGAAACCTACCGCCGCAAACAAGATGGCTCAGAATTAATTGTCAGCATTTCGGCTGCTCCAGTTTATGGCAATAGTGGCAGCATCGATGAAATTATGCTGATTTTCCAGGATATCAGCCCTCGCAAACAAATCGAAGCCGCGCTGCGGGAAAGCGAACATCGGTATCGCACATTGTTCGAGACGATGGATCAAGGTTTCTGCGTCTGCGAAATGCTGTTTTCCGAAAACGGCGAACCGATTGATTACCGTTTCCTCGAAGTCAATCACGTATTTGAACAAATGACGGGACTTGAGCAAGCGATGGGCAAAACGGCGCGCCAACTCGTGCCCAATTTAGAAGCGTTTTGGTTTGAAACTTACGGCAGAGTCGCCCTGACGGGGGAACCCGCGCGGTTTGAGAATCAATCCACAGCGATGAATCGGTGGTTCGATGTCAGCGCCTTCCGCATCGGCGATCCCCAAAGTCACAAGTTTGCCATTCTGTTTACTAACATTAGCGATCGCAAACAGACCGAACAAAGCTGGCGCGAATCAGAGGAGCGTTTGCGATTGGGGATGCAAGTGGCGGGTTTTGCCCTTGCCAAATTCGATTACGCCTCGAATACAGTCGAGCTTTCCAAGGAAGCAGCCGCTGTATACGGTTTACCAGCTGGGGAATTAGTCGTGCCGCGATCGCGCATCCACGCCACATTTCATCCAGAAGAACGGGAAGAATTGCTGGAAATTATCGCGCAGGTGCTAGATCCGTCAGGTACCGGTTGGTTTAGTCGCGATCATCGCGTAGTTTGGGGAAACGGCGAAGTGAGATGGCTTACCGTTCGCAAACAAGTCTTCTTCGATCGTGCAAGTAGAGACGTTACATGTAACGTCTCTACTGCCCGTCGTAACGTCTCTACTGCCCGTCGTAACGTCTCTACTGCCCGTCCTACCCATGCAATTCTGGCAGCGATTGACATTAGCGATCGCAAGCAAGCAGAACTGGCATTAGCTGAAAGCGAATCTCGCTTCCGTACCCTGGCAGACAACATCGCCCAGCTTGCCTGGATGACAGACTCTAACGGCTGGATCTTTTGGTATAATCAGCGCTGGTTTGAATACACCGGCACGACTTTAGAAGAAATGCAGGGATGGGGATGGCAAAAGGTACACCACCCCGACCATATAGAGCGCGTCGTCGAGCATTTCCGCCACTGCCTGAAAATCGGCGAACCCTGGGAAGATACATTTCCTTTGCTGGGTAAAGACGGGACTTATCGCTGGTTCCTCTCCCGCGCGATTCCGATTCGAGACGAGCAGGGTAACGTCGTGCGCTGGTTTGGCACCAATACAGATATTAGCGATCGCAAACAAGCAGAAATTGCCCTACAGCAAAGCGAAGAACGGTTGCGACTGGCGCTTAATGCTGCCCATCAGGGATTGTATGACCTGAATATCCAAACCGGAGAGGCGATCGTCAGTCCCGAATATGCTCAGATGTTGGGCTACGATCCCCAAGAGTTTCACGAAACGAATGCCTTTTGGCTCGAGCGCCTGCATCCCGACGATCGGGAACGAGTCAGCTCTGTATACCAAGAGTACATCACAGGCAGACGCGACCAGTACCAAGTGGAATTCCGGCAACGCACAAAATCGGGAGATTGGAAATGGATACTTTCCATCGGCAGCATCGTTGCTTGGGATGGAGATGGTAATCCGCTGCGGATGCTGGGGATACACGCAGATATTAGCGATCGCAAACAAGCCGAACTGGAGCGAGAATATCTCCTGGCTCGCGAACGACACTATAGCGAGCAATTGCAAGGATTGACGGCGGCGGCGCTAGCAATCAATTCGGCGCTTTCGGTGGAAGAAGTGTTGCAAGCGATCGCAGATCGAGCAGCTGCGATCGTTGGTAGTCACCAATCTGTCACTAGCATCATTGTTAACAATAACTGGGAACAAGCAATCAACGCCGTTTACCTGTCCGATAAATATGCACAGTGGCGAGACTATGATGCCAAGACAGATGGATCTGGAATTTATACCTGCGTATGTCACTTAAATCGCCCGATGCGAATGACGCAAGCCGAACTCGAAACCCATCCCCATTGGCAAGGCTTTGGCAAAGAAGCACTGAACCATCCTCCCATGCGCGGCTGGCTGGCAGCACCTTTGGTAGGGCGAGACGGACACAACATCGGCTTGATTCAGCTTTCAGACAAATATGAAGGTGATTTTACTGAAACCGACGAAGCCGTAGTGGTGCAATTAGCGCAGATGGCATCGATCGCAGTGGAAAATGTGCGGTTATACGAAGCCGAACAGCAAGCGCGGGAAGAAGCACAAACCGCGAACCGCCTCAAAGACGAGTTTTTAGCAGTGCTGTCTCACGAGTTGCGTAGTCCCCTCAACCCGATCTTAGGTTGGACTAAACTATTGCAAACTCGCAAACTCAATCCCGAACGCACAGTCGAAGCCTTAACCACCATCGAACGCAATGCCAAACTGCAAGCTCAACTAATCGAAGACTTGCTCGATATCTCTCGGATTATGCGGGGCAAACTAACGCTAAATTCGGCTCCTGTGAGTTTACCCTTTGTAATTTACAGCGCCCTCGAAACAGTTCGCCTCGCAGCGGAAGCAAAAAATATTCAATTCAATCTGGCACTTGACTCAACAGTCGGTGAGGTGTTGGGAGATGCGGGACGATTGCAACAAGTGGTGTGGAATCTGCTTTCAAACGCGGTTAAATTCACACCTGCTGGCGGACAGGTCACAATTCGCCTAACTCAAGTTGATACTGATGCTCAAATTCAAATAATTGATACGGGTAAAGGCATCAATCCCAAATTCTTGCCTTACGTATTCGAGTATTTCCGGCAAGAAGATGGCTCCACCACGCGCAAATTTGGCGGGTTAGGATTGGGACTAGCGATCGCGCGTCAAATTGTGGAAATGCACGGCGGGAGGATTTCGGCAGATAGTCCAGGTGTTGGATTTGGCGCCACTTTTACCGTTAAGTTGCCTACTGTTAATGGTAAATTGAAACCTGCTGCCTCGCGAGCGATCGCCGCATCATCCCCAAGCGCGCCAAAAACTCCACTGACTGGAATGCGAATATTGGTTGTTGATGATACTGCCGATACGCGAGAGTTTCTCACATTCTTGTTGGAAGAGAATGGTGCGATCGTCTTGGCAGTCAGTTCAGCCACAGAAGCCTTGCAGACATTCGGAGAATTCCAGCCTGACATTATTCTCAGCGATATTGGGATGCCAGAAATGGACGGTTATGAATTAATGCGATCAATTCGGAGGTTAGAAGCAGGCAGATCGATTCCGGCGATTGCCTTAACCGCGTATGCTGGAGAGATAGACCAGAAACAAGCGATCGCCGCAGGGTTTCAACGTCATGTAGCCAAACCGATCGATCCAGATCGGATTATTTCATACATTGTCGAGTTAGTGCAACAAAAGGAATAATTATTGTAGGGGCATATTGTAGGGGCACGGCAGCAATAAGCGCCCAAAACATGAAGGTTGTCTGCTGCCGTGCCCCTACCACCTACCAATGCAACCGGACATGATATTACAGCAGTTTTCCATGGGGTGCAACACAGTTATTGTTGTAGGGGCACCGCAGCAATCAGCGCCCAAAACATGAAGGTTGTCTGCTGCCGTGCCCCTACCACCTACCAATGCAACCGGACATGATATTACAGCAGTTTTCCATGGGTTGCAACACAGTTATTGTTGTAGGGGCACCGCAGCAATCAGCGCCCAAAACATGAAGGTTGTCTGCTGCCGTGCCCCTACCACCTACCAATGCAACCGGACATGATATTACAGCAGTTTTCCATGGGGTGCAACACAGTTATTGTTGTAGGGGCACGGCAGCAATAAGCGCCCAAAACATGAAGGTTGTCTGCTGCCGTGCCCCTACCACCTACCAATGCAACCGGACATGATATTACAGCAGTTTTCCATGGGTTGCAACACAGTTATTGTTGTAGGGGCACGGCAGCAATC
>NZ_BLAY01000075.1 GCF_020521235.1 Microseira wollei NIES-4236
ACAACCTGTAGGGGCACGGCACCAGCAACTATTGTTCTCAAAACAGAGAAGGTTTATACTGCCGTGCCCCTACCGCCGCCGATGTTAGGGATGATTTGTTTAACAAATTGCAAATTGACCAACAAAAGAATCAATTGGTGGAACAACCTGTAGGGGCACGGCACCAGCAAATATTGTTCTCAAAACAGAGAAGGTTTATACTGCCGTGCCCCTACCTGTTGGCGAATCAATTGGTGGAACAACCTGTAGGGGCACGGCACCAGCAACTATTGTTCTCAAAACAGAGAAGGTTTATACTGCCGTGCCCCTACCGCCGCCGATGTTAGGGATGATTTGTTTAACAAATTGCAAATTGACCAACAAAAGAATCAATTGGTGGAACAACCTGTAGGGGCACGGCACCAGCAAATATTATTCTCAAAACAGAGAAGGTTTATACTGCCGTGCCCCTACCGCCGCCGATGTTAGGGATGATTTGTTTAACAAATTGCAAATTGACCAACAAAAGAATCAATTGGTGGAACAACCTGTAGGGGCACGGCACCAGCAAATATTATTCTCAAAACAGAGAACGTCTATACTGCCGTGCCCCTACCTGTTGGCGAATCAATCGGTGGCACAACCTGTAGGGGCACGGCACCAGCAAATATTGTTCTCAAAACAGAGAAGGTTTATACTGCCGTGCCCCTACCTGTTGGCGAATCAATCGGTGGCACAACCTGTAGGGGCACGGCACCAGCAAATATTGTTCTCAAAACAGAGAAGGTTTATACTGCCGTGCCCCTACCTGTTGGCAAATCAATCGGTGGCACAACCTGTAGGGGCACGGCACCAGCAAATATTATTCTCAAAACAGAGAACGTCTATACTGCCGTGCCCCTACCGCCGCCGATTTTAGGGGGGAATTTCTGTTGGTAATAGCCTCGCGTCCATTAAAATGGACAAAAAGCTGAAAATAGAAACTTGAACATTCCTCGCTCGCTCTGGGTACAGGTAAAATCTCATCCGATCGGCGCAATAATTGTGGCGTTCGCTCTGATTTTTTTTGCATCCAGCAGTATCCGACACGCTTTGCTTCAATCCTCGGCGTGGGATTTAGCCATTTTTGACCAAGCTGTTTATTTAATTAGCCAAGGTCAATCTCCCATTTCGTCTTTGATCGGGTTTCACATTCTAGGCGACCACGCGGCTTTTTTGTTATATCCCCTAGCCTTACTGTATAAAATTTACCCGGATGTCCATTGGTTGCTAGCATTGCAAGCCTTGGCGTTGGCATTTGGCGCGTTACCTACCTGGTATTTATCGCTAGAAGCAGGGTTAAAAAAAACACAAGCAATCGCAATGGTGGCGGTATATCTTTTATATCCGCTGGTGTTTAATATTAATTTGTTTGATTTTCATCCAGAAGTCTTCGCTTTACCCGGAATTTTAGCAGCAGTTTTGGCGGCGAGGTTAGGTGCGGTTGGGTGGTTTTGTGTTTGGATTATTTTAGTTTTAAGTTGCAAGGCGGTATTAGCTTTAACGGTAGCAGCAATGGGATTGTGGCTGCTGGTGTTTGAAAAGCGACGTTTGTGTGGTGCGATCGCTCTATGCACTGGCATCGCTTGGTTTATAATTGCCACTGGAGTTATTATTCCCTTTTTCGGTGGCGAGTTAGCAACTATTGGGCGCCACCTTTCCCGCTATCAACATTTGGGAAACTCTTTTTCAGAGATTGTAAAAAATCTTCTGCTTCAGCCAGGTTTATTTATTAAAAGCGTATTCTCACTAGCTAATTTAGAATATCTTGTTCTGCTATCAGCACCGATAATTTGGGGAATTTACCCGCAACATTTAACGCCTTTAGTAGGTGCAATTCCCGCCTTGGCGATGAACATTCTCGCAGATGACTTAACTCAAAAAAACTTAGTCCATCAATATTCGCTGCCAGTTTTGCCGTTTCTGCTATTAGCAGTAATTTCCAGCTTAGCCGCTGGACGAGGATGGCTGCGTCCGCGAGGAATAATTATTTGGTCGTTAGTGGCTTTTTTAGCATTGGCAAAGTATGGTTATTTTGGTTCCATTTATCTGAATTCTCTGGATAATTGGCAGGCTACGCGGGATGCGATATCGCAAATTAAAACCTCAGAGAGTGTCTTAACTACCCATAATATTGCACCTCATTTAGCGCAACGACGTTTAATTAAATTTACCAACGCCGATTCACCCCCGACTGACTTGAATGAGTTTGAATACATCTTACTCAATTTGCGCCATCCTGGTTGGAAAAGTAGCCGCGAATTTGCGGAAAATTTAGTGAATAAAGTGCAAGATAATCCTAATTTTAAGTTAAAATTTAAACAAGATGACGTTTATTTGTTTAATCAAACTAATCGTTCGTAGTAAGGAATTCAGTCTTTCCTCTGTTGCTGAATCAGGACTAAAGTCCTGACGACGAACGATCTGTCAATTTCAGGACTTATATTATGTCCGTTGAATCACCCATAATAAAACCTGACCACGTTGCCACCCAGATGATGGGAATTTAGGGAACATCCGAGATATCTTGCCAGAACAGATAACCTTCAAGCTGCCTTGGCCCTACGCTCAATCGCGGGTAATCGACCGGACATGATATGACGCAGCAACTCCAGATATGGTGGAGATGGTGCGTTACGCTTGGCTAACGCACCCTACATCTAGAGACTTTGGGATAAAGAGAAAAGTTGCTCAGCAAAGGATGCAATCAAATCGCGGTATGCTAGGCGATCGCGCCAGGATTGGGGTATCCCCTGTTCTCCATAAAAGGCTCCGGCTAACTGTCCGTAAACTGCCCCCGTTGTATCGGCATCATCCCCCAAATTGACGGCTAAAAGACAGCCTTCTTCAAAAGATTGACTGTGGTAGAATGCCCACAACGCTGCTTCTAAAGATGCGACTACATAGCCGGAACCTTTAATTTCTGGGGGTTGACGATGTTTAAACGATCCTGCTGCAATGGCGTCGATTTCATCAACTAATGGATTTTGTTGCCAATAGTTGGGAATCGGGCTGTAATATGGGGAGAGTAACTCATCTCGACTAGCTCCATTGACGGCTCCCACAAGCAGCGCGCCTAAATATCGACAAGCATCAATAGCAGTTGCTGCGCCATGAGTTGTGCGAGAACTTTCACCGGAAAATGCGATCGCATCTTCAGGGTTTTGAGCGAAAAACAGGGGTACGGGCGCCAAGCGCATAATCGACCCATTCCCAGCACTGCGGGGATTTGTGTCACCACAGTAGGATTCTCTTGTCTTCTCAAATCGCATCAGCGCCTTTCGCACAGTACGACCAATATCAAAGAAGTATCCTTTGCTACTCAGGTATCCGCGTCTATACCATTGCAGATATCGTTGCAGTTGATCGATGGGGACAAACCCGTTTTGCTCGATCAGACTTTCTGCTAAACACAATGCCATTGAAGTATCGTCTGTCCACTCTCCTGGTTGCAGTCCAAAAGGACCGCCGCCAACCATATCCTTAATGGGTGTAAATGTGTCAGGTGGTTGGAACTCTAGGGTGGTTCCCACCGCATCGCCAGCAGCTAAGCCGAGAAGACATCCCCGATAACGCTCGATTGCTTGCATAAACAGGACTTACGCAGGTTGAGGCCATCACCTTTGTTTCTTGGCGCCTGATAAAATTAAACCATTTTTTCTAAAGCTGTTTGCAAATCTTTTGTCAGATCGGCAACAGCTTGGCGACGATTGCTTTTATAAGCATCCCAACGTTCTGATATTGATATCGGTTCTCCTATACTTAAGCATACCCGTTGCTTACCCAGTTTTGGGCGCTTGAAGGCGTTACCGCCTTTAATTTTGGTCATTGTATCCCAAATGAGCAAAGTTGTTTCCGCAAACCGTTCGGGGGTTTGTTTTTCGATAACATACCTACCAGTTACAGCTACGAAACTTTCCACCAAGCGCATGTGCCACATTCGCAAACTGGCCTCTTCGGCAATCCGATCGGCGAGTCCTCGTTCTAGAGGGGGTAAAGCGTCTATATTTTTAATATCTTCTCGAAATATCCAATCCCACCCCGCTTGCTCTAGACGCCGACAGCGGTCGATTAAGCTACCTTTGGGCTGGAGGTTAAACGCTTGCTCTGCTACTTTTAAGGCTACATCGAGGAGAGATCCCAGTCGAGTTACTAACTCTTCATTCGTACTGGGGAGAGCGAATCGAGTGCTGGTAGAAGCGGCGGGCAAGGTTTGGTGATAAAACCGAGTGTAGAATTCTTCCACGCGGGTGAGTAAGTGTCCGCTCAAGCGAAACAAGCGCCGGTAACGCAAATGATGTTGGCTTTTTGCGGTTTCCTCGCTTAAATTCAAATCCTCTACAGGTAAACCGCTATCAATTTCTAATTGAGTTAAAAGCTTGTCTAAGGCATCCCACGGATCGTGTATATACTGATACTTAATACCAATGGGCACGATTAAAACTTGTTCCGAGCGTCCGGCTTTCAGTATATCTTCGACACACCAAAATCCCAGTTGGCATATTCCCGGTTCTAGGGGGCTGACAACTTCATTATGTCCGTTGGTGGCGCCTTCTGGAGCTGCCATCATGGGCAAGTTACCGTTGGCAAATAGCTCCCGTGCCGAGCGCAAACCGAGTCGGTCTACTTTCCCTCGCAGGATGGGGGTTCCACCTAGACGGGGATATAGCCATTCTACGATTGAACCAGCCCATAGGGGAATTCCCCGATCGTAGATAAAATGGGCGTGTACGGGATAGTTCAGCGGGATTTGCTTTCGTTTGGCAAGCTGCGGTACCAGATTCCACAGCAGGTGCATTAGGCTAAAAGGATCGTCGCCACTGGGATGGCGAAATGCCATTAAGAAGCGGATTTTCCCAGATTGAAACTCGTGGTAGAGATCGACGAGGCGTTCCACGTTATCTGCTTGAATGTCGCTGATATTGGTGCGCGATCGCCACCAAAACGGTAGTATCCACTGGCATCCCCGTAAAACTACCGAGTTGAGTGCCGGTGGAATAAATTCTAAAGGCGGTTGAACCTGACTCATAGCTGTCGTTATTCGGTGGAATTGATGAGTTTATTTTATTTAATCTTCGTTTTCTATAATAATTCTATCAATTCATACCCCTGAGACGATTGTAAGTTTTGCTATATTCAAAAATAAAATCATTGGAGAGTTTAGTCTTATTTGTCAACCTTAGAATTACTGAAATATTGGGTGATTTTGCGACGATTGGCTAGCAGCCATTTTTCCTGACTCTATTCAGTAGAATAACCCAAGGCATTTCTCCGAAAAGTGTATTTTAATTTAAGTATAAGGATTGAGAGCTGCTTCACAAAAACTTTAAAAAACCCAGTAGGTAACCCCGCTCCTGTAAAGTTTTCGTGAAATCACACTAAAAATATGACGGGCGTCACAAATAGGGGTGTATTAATATGAATAAGAGTTCAATTTTCATCTATCCCAAAGATAAAATTTGAACTCTGACTAAATGTAAGCTCAACAACTAGCTCCACGTTGAGTTGAACGGGAAGCGAAAAACTAACAGTTTGGGCATAGGCAATCGAAGAGATTGGTAAACTTCTTGTCTGTGCAGCACGATTAAGCAGACCTAAATTTACTTCATCAGGGGTTAAATCAGGGTATCTAGGTCTGATGATTAACATGTGATTCTTGCGGGTAAAAGTCGTTTGTCAGATAGGTAGTTATGTTCCACCTGAAGTCCCCTAAACCTAATAATTTTGACCAAGCTTTGAGCTTCCTGGAACAAAATCCTGCGCTCTCAGATTCATTGTTGGCTGAGTGTAACCACGACGTAGAAAAGGTTACAACGATTATCCAACCGATTTTGAATGCTGCCTTGCGTTGTGAAATTGCTCGCTTCTACATTCAGGCAATTACAACGGGTAGAACGACTTTTCTCGTGACGAACTTAAAAGAGTCGGAAGCGCTTCAGATTACGGACAGTGCTGCCAGCTGGTTGCTGGGACGTTCTGGCAATTGCGCGATCGCGATTAAAGATACCTGTATCTCTCGCCAACATGCCGTGATTGGACATGTCTTAGGCAGAGAGTTCTACATTACAGACGTTGGTAGCAGCAACGGGACTTGGGTAAATCATCGTCGCCTAGCTCATTTGGAGCGTTGTCTCCTTAGAGATGGCGACCTAATCCAGTTAGGTCCGGTACAGATAGAATTTTTTATCGCTAACAGTCAAATTTGGTCACCCGCAGCGTTTGATGTGGGTGTGACTGAATTTTGTTAATTCGGAAATGGGTAATGGCAAATTTTAGATTGCAGATGGCAGATTTAAAATCAATCTGCCATCTGCAATCTGCAATCTGCAATTCCCTACGTTGCAGCAGGTTGAGCGGGTTGGTCGATCAGTTCTTGGAACCGGATGGCGTCGGAGCGGGGGTCAACATAGCTGACGCGGACATCCAGACGCTCGCCCAGCGCCACGGAGCGCTTGATTTGCATGGGTAATTCTAGTCCCAGATCTTCTAGGAGAATTAACCCCAACCGTTCATCTTCCCTCAGCCAGCGCAACAATACCGCTTGCCAAGCTTGCTCCGAGGTGCGTCGGAGATATTCCAAAGCCCAATAGCGCTGGGTTTGGCGTTCTACGAGCGAGGCTTCTTGAGAAGCCGTCGTGACGCCGATCATCACTTCTTTGACTTCTTCTGCGGAAAAGGGCGGCTGTTCGCCTCGCAGGTGGGCTTTAATTTGGAAGTGGGTGAGCAAGTCGCTGTAGCGCCGGATGGGAGATGTTACCTGGGTATAGCTATCTAAGCCCAAACTGGCATGGCGAGCGGGGGTAATGCTCATTTCGCTGCGGGGCATACAGCGTCGGATGGCACAGGCGCGCACTGGACCGGCGGGGAGTTGTAGCAGTTCTTCGTCTGGGGGCAGTTCGGGTTGGGGTTGAGAGCGGAAGGGTAGGGCAAGCTGGTGGGTTTGCGCGTAACGGGCGGCGACTTCGCCTGCTAAGATCATCATTTCTGCTACTAATTGCCGCGAAGGCGAGTCCTCCAACACTTCGATGTGGATCTCGTCGGCGTCAACTTTAATGCTCGCTTCTGGCAGGTGGATATTGATCGCGCCTTGGGAACGCCGCCACATTTGTCGCCGTTGGGCGTATCGCGCGATCGCATCTATTTCCAGTTCTGCTGGAACTCCCAGTTGCAGCATCTCATCCACATCTTCGTAAGTCAACCGATAGGTAGGTTTGATAATGCTGGCGTGGATGCTGTATTCCGAAACGGCACCGTCGTCATCTAAAATAATGCCAAAACTGAGGGCGTTGCAGATTTTCCCCTGCACCAGACTCATCGGTCCGGTAGCCAGTTCCGCTGGGAACATCGGTATCATGCCAGTTGGCAAATACAACGTCGTGCTGCGCCGTCTGGCATCTAAGTCTAATTCATCACCTGGAGTGAGCCAGCGCGTCGGGTCGGCGATGTGAACCCACAGTCGCTGTTTCCCGTCTGGGATTAATTCCCAACTCAAGCCATCATCGATTTCTTTTGTACTTTCGTCGTCAATGGTATAAACTTTGAGTCGGGTCAGATCCAGGCGCTCTGAGTCCGGGTCGGGGGGAGCAACCTCAGTTCGCTGGTGAGCCACTTCTAGCACCTTTGTTGAAAAATTAACTGGAATTGACGAGCGCCGCAAAAATAAGTTTTCGTGGCGACTCCACAGGCCCAAGTCCACCAACAAATCGAAAGCACCTTGGGGGTTTTCCGGTCGTTTGAGGGCAGCCAGGGTTTCCACTGCGGCAGCGCGCCCAGTTGCTTCGTCTCCTTGGATGGCAAACCGTTCCAGTGCTTCTAGGCGATGGCGATCGCTCTGCTGCCATTCTACCTGAAAGCCACGCAGCGCTTGCTCTACCCGCGCCCAAAACTCCTTCTGCTGAGTCTCCCGCTCTCTTGCTACTTCCAATTGATGTTTTATTTCTGCCACTTGGTTCGTCGAGCGGGGTTCGTAGCGATCGCCTTTTTGTTTAAAATACAGTTTGTCTTCCGATAACAAATAGTACGCCGCGTAGCATTGCGCCGGACTTTTTTCCGAGAACAGCAGCATTGCCATTTCCGCCGGATCTACTGCCAAACCCTCTTCTACTAGGAATTCCCAAGCGACTTCCAAGCTTTCTGGGTCGATAAACGGATCTACCTCTTTGCGGAAGCGGGGTATATCCGACGGTTTGTAAGTTTCACCGTTTACTTCGTAACTAACTTGTTTAGCATTAATGGTACGAGCTTGACCGCGATCGTCTACTACGATCCAGTGGTTTTTGCCCTCCGGACGTTCTGCCACGGCGAGGCAGCGCTCTCCATGTAACCGAAATTCGACTAGGGTTCCTTTTTCCACAAGTTACTTTGATTCCCGGCACTTCTATATATATAAGTTATCCCAGACGCGCGCCATCGCTTTGTTCTTAGTAGGCGCTGTCTTCGCCGTTTCCGACTTTAAGCTATTCTTAATTTGCCCAATTCCTCTGTTTATTAGCTTGAATAGTTATGAGTGTAGAGTTTTAAGTTCCTATGAACCCTTATCTCTACCACTCAAAACTATTTTTGTTAGCCTTCTTGATTGATGAAAGGCAACAATGCCACAATGCGTGCCCGCTTAATCGCAAGTGTCAAGTCTCTTTGTTGCTTAGCGGTCAACCCGGTAATGCGGCGCGGCAAAATCTTCCCGCGTTCGGTGATAAATTTCCGCAACAGATCGATGTCTTTATAATCAATTGGTTCGCTTGGTTTAATCGGCGAAAGGCGACGACGGTAGTAGGTCATAGTTCTTGGTAATTGGTCATTGGTCATTGGTAATTGGTCATTGGTAATTGGTCATTGGTAATTGGTCATTCCCATTACCGATTACCCATTACCCATTACCATCTACTTGATTTCTTTGTGGACGGTATGTTTGTTACAGTGAGTGCAGAACTTTTTCAGTTCTAACCTTGCCGTCGTGTTGCGACGGTTCTTGGTTGAAGTGTAACGAGATACGCCCTTTGAGCGCTTGGCTGGGTTAGAGCGACACTCGGTACATTCCAGGGTGATGATAATACGAACACCTTTTGCCATACTTTAAACTTAGGTGTAAAGTCAAGAACAGAATTAATCACAAATTTCTATTCTCGCATAAGACGAGTCGCTTGTGCAACCAGCCGCTTGCAGCTGACGAGTCACAGGAGCAGGTGAGCAGGTGAGCAGGTGAGCAGGTGGGCAGGTGAGCAGGGGGGAAATTATTTTACTTGTGAGAGCAAGAAACTTTGGTGATAGGTCGCCCAAGCGTAAGTCCTGTAAATCTAAAATCTAAAATCTAAAATCTAACTTATTGTACGAGGCTGGGGAAAAGGCAATGCTTTCGGTTCAACAAGCAGAGGAAATAATCTTCAATCGGGTGCAGCCGTTGGATGCAAAGCTTGATGCAGAAGTTGCAGACTTATTGGCGGCGAGCAATCGCATTTTGGCAATGCCGGTAACGAGCGATCTGGATTTTCCCCATTGGGATAATTCGGCGATGGATGGTTACGCGGTGCGATCTGCGGACGTGGAAGGCTGTAGCGCCGAACAGCCAGCAGTATTGGAAATTGTAGAGGAAATCCCGGCGGGAAAGCAGCCCCAGCATACTATTCAACCAGGACAAGCGGCGCGGATATTCACCGGGGCGATGATGCCAGAGGGGGCGGATACCGTCGTGATGCAGGAAGTAACGCGCCTTTCAGGTTCCCGCGTTGTCATTTTAGCAGCCCCAAAACCCCAAGCTTTCGTGCGCCATCGGGCATCTTATTACCAAGCTGGTACGCCCTTGCTGATGCCGGGAATACCCCTATTCGCCCCGGAAATCGCGATTTTGGCATCGGCGCAATGTCCGCAGGTTTCGGTTTACCGCCATCCTCGCGTGGCGATTTTATCCACGGGTGACGAACTGGTGACGCCGGATCGTCCCTTACAACCGGGTCAGATTGTAGACTCGA
This sequence comes from Microseira wollei NIES-4236, assembly GCF_020521235.1. GTDB lineage: Bacteria > Cyanobacteriota > Cyanobacteriia > Cyanobacteriales > Aerosakkonemataceae > Microseira > Microseira wollei. The sequence goes on from NZ_BLAY01000075.1 coordinate 9,984, forward strand.
ATCAGTATGCAATGGCTGCTTTAGTGGCACAAAGCGGCGGCATTCCTCTTTTGCTGGGTATTGTTCCCGATCAACCATTAGCGCTGAAAAATGCGATCGCCTCCGCCCTCACCTCTGCCGATATCGTTGTTTCTTCCGGCGGCGTTTCTGTGGGAGATTACGATTACGTAGACCGCATTCTGGAATCTCTTGGTGCTGAAATACACCTGCGTGCAGTTGCGATTAAACCGGGTAAACCCTTGACATTTGCCACGTTTAAGCGGGGCGAAGCCCAGCGCCCAGTTTTATACTTCGGACTTCCGGGAAATCCCGCATCTTCCCTGGTAACATTTTGGCGGTTTGTCCAACCGGCACTGAAGAAACTGTCAGGACTTGCTCAGGGTTGGAAACCGATGTTCGTGCAGGCGCGTGCTGGTCAAGATTTGCGTTCCGATGGCAAGCGAGAAACATACCTCTGGGGACAGATGCATTTAATAGAAGGAGGTTATGAATTTCAGCTTGCAGGTGGCAGCCACAGTTCCGGTAACTTGATTAACCTATCGCGAACCAATGGATTAGCGGTTCTGCCAGTGGGTATAACCTCAATCAACGCCGGAGAGGCGGTGCAAGTTTTACAAGTTGGGTTGCCCTTTGGGGATTGAAGACTGGAGTCTGGGTGTGTTGATGCAAACGAAGGGGAAATCGCCGGATTTGGCGCAAGTCCGGCGTAAAAATAGCTTTCAGTATACAGCCTCTGCGATCGCTGCGCTGCCAAAATTTACAAGCGTAGGCTGGGTATGTTGATTTCGGCTAGTGGGAAATCAACAACAACCCGCCAACATGGACAGGACTTACGCTTGGGCAACCTATCACCAAAGTAACTTGGCAGCGAACGCGAGTGGGGAAGGGAGGCATATCTCTGGTGACAAAGCGACGATTTTTCCGAGAAACTTTGGTGTTTGCCTAAGTGCTGATGGAGCTACTCGATGTTTATTCAACCAGTAAAGCAGGTTATTGCGAAAGTTTATGGACAAGTACCGCTGCAAATGGTTCTCATCGTTCCGTTTGTCCTGCAAATTGCCGGGGCGGTGGGACTGGTGGGGTATCTCTCCTATCGCAACGGACAGAAGGCTGTTAACGATCTAGCCAGTCAATTGCGGCTGGAAATTACCAAGCATATAGAGGATAACCTGCGTACATACCTAGCCATTCCCCATCAGGTTAATCAGAGCAACGCTGCTGCGATTCGTCTCGGTCAATTGAACTTGCAAGATAAGGCAGGATTGGAACGTCACTTTTGGCAGCAAATCCAGATATTTGATAGCCTAACTTTTGCCGGATTGGGATTAGAGCGAAAAGATAACGTTGGGGCAGAAAGGCGCGATGATGGTTCGCTGACAATTCGAGTGGGGACTTTAGCTACGGGATATGATTTTCGGACTTATTCTACAAATGAATTGGGGGAGCGCACCAAACTCCTAGACCACAAAAGCGACTTCGATCCTCGTACTCGCCCCTGGTATAAAGCCGCTGTTGCTGCTGGTAAACCCACTTGGAGTCCGATTTATCCTCATACTAAAGGCATCACTGCTTATCTGGGTGCATCGATGCCTTTCTACGATAAACAAGGTAAACTTCAAGGAGTTTTACTAACTAATATTAATTTATCGCAAATTGGCTATTTTTTACAAAAAATAGAAATCGGAAAAACTGGACAAAGTTTTATTATCGAGCGCGACGGAATGTTGGTGGCAACTTCGACAGGGGAACAACCTTTTCGCACCAAACCAAAGGACTACGGAGCCGAAAGAGTTAAAGCCACAGAGAGTCAAAACTCTCTCACGCAAGCTACAGCGCGATATCTAGACGCAAATTTTGACAAGACAAAGCTGTTTCAAAAGTCAGAGCAACTGGAATTTAACATCAACGGTGAGAAACACTTTTTGCAAGTCGTGCCGTTTCAAGATGATAAAGAACTCGACTGGCTAATTGTCGTGGTCATTCCAGAAACTGATTTTATGGAGCAAATTAAGGCCAACACTCGCACGACATTCCTGTTATGTCTGGTAGCTTTAATCTGCGCTATATTCATCGGGATTATCACCGCTCGTTGGGTCACGAGTCCGATTTTACGTCTCAACGCCGCTGCCAAAAATATAGCGAAGGGGGATTGGGAGTTGACGGTAAAAATTGACCGGGTGGATGAAGTAGGGCAATTGGCCAATTCGTTTAATAATATGGCTAAGCAACTGCAAGAATCCTTTGCCGAAATGAAAACATTGAATCAAGCCTTATTAGCAAGCGAGCGCCGACTGAATCAATTTTTGGAAGCTTTACCCGTAGGGGTGTGTGTCATTGCTGCCAATGGCACGGTTTCCTATGTCAATCAAACCGGACAGCGTTTATTGGGTCAAGGGATAGTCTCAGAATGCAGCGTTGAAAAATTAACAGAAGTTTACCACATTTATCTTGCTGGAACCGATCGGTTCTACCCCACCGAGCAACTGCCAGCGATGCGGGCATTAAAGGGGGAAACCGTAACTGTTGATGATATAGAAATTCATCTAAACGGAGAAATTGTACCCGTTGAAGTACGAAGCATCCCAATTTTTGACGACCAAGGCAATGTGATTTATGCGATCAATGTTTTTCAAGATATTACAGAACGCAAAGAAGCTGATGAAATTTTAACAGACTACTATCATACTTTAGAAACCAAAGTAGCAGAACGCACTGCCCAACTTGCCCGTGCGAATATGAAATTAGAGCAGGAAATTGCCGAACGCGAGCAAACAGAAGAAGCATTGCGGCAGAGCGAAGAACGGTTCAGAAGAGCTTTTGATACGGCAGCAATTGGCATGTGTTTGGTTTCTTTAGAGGGTCAGCCTTTGGCTGTTAATCCTCAAGTTTGCCAAATGTTTGGCTATTCAGAATCAGAGTTGCTATCTTTATCGGTTGGGGATATGACTTATCCAGATGACCGAGGTAGTGACCAGGAATACGTGCGGGAATTATTGGCTGGGACGCGACCTTATTATCACATGGAGAAGCGTTTTCTGCATAAAAATAGGCAGACGATATGGGCGCGAATAAGCGTTTCTTTGGTGCGGGATTGGCAGCAAAAACCGCTTTATTTTATTTGTCAAATTCAAGATATTACAGCGCGCAAAGAAGCGCAACAGGAATTGCAAAAGAGCCAAGCGCGGTTTCAGAAATTAGCGGCAAACGTACCGGGAGCGATTTATGAAGTTGTGTTTCACCCAGATGGGTCGGTAGATTATGAATATATGAGTGCGGCTTGTTTAGAAATTTATGAATTAGAACCGAAGCAGGTGATGAAAAATGCTCAGTTAATTTATGACTGCATTCATCCGGATGACCGAGAAAGTTTTTATGCAGCGACTAGACAAAGTTCTAAAACTTTAGAACCTTTTGCCCGTGAATGGCGGATTGTCACGCCATCTGGGAAGATCAAGTGGTTGCAAGGAAATTCTCGACCGGAACGGCGGGAAAACGGCGATATTGTCTGGCATGGGGTGGCGATTGACGTGAGCGATGGCAAGCGGGTAGAACAGGAATTAGCCAAAGCCAAGGAAGCCGCCGAAGCCGCCAATCGCGCCAAAAGTGTGTTTCTTGCCAATATGAGCCACGAATTGCGGACGCCCCTCAACGCCATTCTCGGCTTTTCCCAACTCATGAGTCACAATCCAAACTTATCCCCAGACCAAATAGAAAATCTGGGCATTATTCGCCGCAGTGGCGAACACTTGCTCACCTTAATTAACCAAGTGCTTGACCTATCTAAAATCGAAGCCGGACGCCTGACGCTTAACGAACAAAATTTCGACCTTTATCAGTTGCTGGATGATGTCAAACTTATGTTTTCTTTGAAAGCAAAGGATAAGGGATTGCAGTTACTGTTCGAGCGGGCTTCTAATGTTCCCCAATACCTGCTAACTGATGAAGTTAAGTTACGGGAAGTGCTGATTAATTTGCTCGGTAACGCAATGAAATTTACCACCACCGGCAGCATATCAGTCAGAGTGGGACTGGGTGATGAAAAAGAAATGCTCAATGACCAAGAAGACGCGGTTGAAGAAGACAGGGGGACAGGGAGACGCTCTGACGCGGGGAATGTACTACAAGAACTTTCCGCATCTCCCACTCAGAGCGTCATCCCGTCTTCCTCCCCGCGTCGCCGCGTCACCGTGTCTCCGTCTCGTCTTCAACAATTCCATTTTGAAGTAGAAGATACGGGAACTGGTATTGACCCTGATGAATTAGATAAAATCTTTGAACCGTTCGTGCAAACTTTATCAGGTCAAAAAGTGCGGGAAGGAACGGGTTTAGGATTAACGATTAGTCGCCAATTCGTGCGGTTGATGGGGGGTGAAATTACTGTCAGCTCGCAAGTCGGAAAAGGCAGTATTTTTAAGTTTGATATTCAAGCCAGCGTAGTTGCTGGCACCGCGAGCGAGAATAAACAACCAAAGCGGGGCATGATTGCTATTGAACCCAACCAAGCCCGCTATCGCCTACTAATTGTCGATGACCAAGATGACAGTCGGCGACTGTTGATAAAAATTTTTAATTCTCTTGGATTTGAATTGCAAGTTGCTAGCAACGGTAAAGCAGCTGTGGAAATTTGGTCGAGTTGGAAGCCACATTTGATTTGGATGGATATGCGGATGGCGGTTATGGATGGCTATGAGGCAACTCAACGCATTCGAGATCTTGAGCAGGGAAGCAGGGGAGCAGGGGAGCAGGGGAGCAGGGGAGCAGGGGAAAATAGCTCATCCCCAATGCCCCAGAAGCGTACTGTAATTATTGCTTTGACTGCTAGTACTTTTGAAGAAGAGAGGGCTGCTGCCTTATCAGTTGGCTGCGATGATTTCATCCGCAAGCCTTTCCGTGAGGAAGAAATCTTTACTTGTCTGAGCAAACATTTAGGGGTGCGATATATCGACGCGGAAGCGATTTCCTTGCCCGTTGGCGCAGGGTCAGAGGAGGAGAATGCAATCCCAATTGGGGATCGGATGCTGACTTTAGCTGACTTAGCTGCTTTACCTGGGGATTGGTTGGTCAGTTTACACCAGGCAACCCTCGAAGGGCATATTAAACGAATGCAGGCGCTGATCGAGGAAATTCGTCCACAACATGACTTTGTTGCCAAAGCTTTGTTAGATTTGGCTAATCAGTACCAATTTGAGCAGCTATTAATCTTAACTCAGCCTAGAACCGATTAATGAATCCCGAACAGCTTCTACCATCCAAGGGAAATATTTTAGTTGTTGACGACCACTATGCCAATTTAAGCCTATTAACTCAGGTGTTGTCCGAGCAAGGGTATGAAGTGCGAGTTGCACCCAACGGCAAACTGGCGCTGAAATCTGCTAAGGCAACTCCCCCTGACCTGATTTTGCTGGATATTATGATGCCGGAAATGGATGGTTATCAAGTCTGCGATCATCTTAAAGCAGATAAGAGAACTCGCGAAATTCCAGTGATTTTTTTAAGTGCTTTGGGAGAATCATTGGATAAGGTAAAAGCTTTTGATGTGGGCGGGGTAGACTACATTACGAAACCCTTCGATCCGGTAGAAGTTGTAGCGCGCATCAAGAATCACTTGCGCTTGCGCGAGTTCGAATTAAAACTAATGGATCAAAATGCACTGCTGCAAAAGCAAATTGAATCCCGCCGACAAGCTGAAGTGGAAATTCGCCTGTTGCTGGCAACAACCCAAGCGATTAGCCGCTGCGATGACGTTCACTCGGCTTTAGCAGCGGTTTTGCGTTTAGTTTGTATAACAATTCAATGGAATTATGGAGATGCTTGGATTCCCAGCAATGATGGCAGGGTTTTAGAATGCAGTCAAGGTTGGTATGCTAGCGACCCCAGTTTCTCGGATTTCAGACATCAAAGTTTAAACTTAAAATTTGCCCCCAATGTTGGGTTACAAGGGAGGATTTGGACTTCTAAACAGCCCGAATGGATAGAAGATATTGCTCTGGAAGACGAGCAAAGTTTCCTGCGTTCTCAAATTGCGATCGCCGCCGGATTAAAAGCCGCTTTTGGGGTGCCGATTCTGGTGAACGACCAAGTGTTAGCGATTTTGATTTTTTATAAAAAAACAACGGCAGCTATCAGTTCGCGGTTAATCGAGTTGGTGACGGCGGTAGCAACTCAGTTAGGGGCGCTGATCCAGCGCAAGCAAATGGAAGATACGCTGCGAATTGCTGAAGAGCGCTATCACAGTATTGTGGAAAATGCGGTGGAAGGCATTTATCAAGCGACGCCTTCTGGACGTTTGTTGAGTGCTAATCCAGCGCTGGCAAAACTGTATGGTTATGACTCTCCCGCAGCGTTGATGACGAGTTTACAAGATATTTCGCAACAGCTTTATGTTGACCCCAACCGCCGCAACGAGTTTGTTGCTGCAATGGAAACAGATAATGCAGTAATTGGATTTGAGTCGATGATTTACCGTAAGGATGGACAAAAAATTTGGATTTCTGAAAATGCCCGTGCGGTGCGCGATTCTCAGGGACATTTGTTGTACTACGAAGGGACGGTTTCTGATATTACGGCGCGGAAACTAGCCCAAGAAGCTTTAAAATATCAAAAGGAACAAACCGAGCGACTTTTGTTAAATATTTTGCCTAAGCCGATTGCGGACCGATTGCAAGAACAGCCGCAGATTATTGCCGATAGTTTTGCTGAAGTCAGCGTTTTATTTGCAGATTTAGTCGGGTTTACCGATTTTTCATCCCAAAAAAGTCCGACCGAATTGGTGGAAATCCTCAACCTGATTTTTAGTAAGTTTGACTTATTATCTCAACAACATGGTTTGGAAAAAATTAAAACTATTGGAGATGCTTATATGGTAGTAGGAGGTTTGCCGACTTATCGCGAGGATCATGCTGAAGCGATCGCGCGCATGGCTTTGGATATGCAAGCGTCTCTGGATAGCGTTAATCATAAGCTGGGTCAAAGTTTTTGTCTCCGCATTGGTATCAATATCGGTCCCGTTGTCGCTGGGGTAATTGGTCTGACTAAATTTATCTACGATTTGTGGGGCGATACGGTTAATGTTGCTTCGCGCATGGAATCAAGCGGTATACCCGGCAAAATTCAGGTTACTTCAGCAGTTTACGAGCGATTAAAGCACAAATTTACCTTGAAAAAACGAGGTGATATTGCGATTAAAGGCAAAGGGGAAATGACGACTTATTTTCTAGTGAATAGCCATGAATCCTCTGGATAAAATTATTTTAATATCTTGGAGCAACGGATGTGTAGCACCTTGACGGGAAAGTGGTAGAGATTAAAAAATATATGAGTCAGGAACGGTATTTCATAGCAGGTTCAGATATCTTGGTCATTGATGATAGCCCTAATAATTTAAGTTTGTTAACCCAAATGTTGTCAGATAAAGGGTATAACGTGCGAGTCGCAACCAACGGTAAATTGGCGCTGCAATCTGCGTCGGCGACTCCCCCAGATCTGATTTTGTTGGATATTATGATGCCATCAATGGATGGTTATGAAATCTGCGAACAGTTAAAAGCAGATGAACTCACTCGCGACATCCCGGTGATTTTTTTGAGTGGTTTGAACGAAGCGCTGGATAAAGTGCAAGCGTTTGCGGTGGGTGGGGTAGACTACGTAACAAAACCCTTTGAACCTTTAGAAATTTTAGCGAGGAGCGAGAATCAATTGCGCTGGCGATCGCTCGAGTTACAGCTAAAAGAGCAAAATGCCCAACTGCAACTCTTGCTAACAGCAACCCAAGCAATTAGCAAAGCGGCTAATGTAGACTCGGCACCAAAAGTAATTTTGTCAAAAATTTGTCAAACCATTGGTTGGAATTTGGCAGAAGCTTGGCTTCCTAACCCTCACTTAAAAGCTCTCGTATGCAGTCGTGGTTGGTATGCTAACGATAGCAGTCTGTTACCCTTTCGCCAACTCAGTCAAGCGTTGACTTTTCCACCTAATGTAGGATTGCCAGGAAGAGTTTGGTTATCAAAAAAACCTGCATGGAGCGAAGATATTTCTCAAACAAACGATCGCAGTTTTCTGCGGGATAAAATTGCCGCTGCTGTCGGAATTAAAGCAGCTTTGGGCGTTTTGATTATTGTTGGCGATCGCGTCTCGGCGGTATTAGTATTTTTGCATAAAAATCAAATCACACTCGATGGGCGCTTAATTGAATTAGTTAATGGCGTCGCAACGCAATTGGTTGCGCTGATTCAGCGCAAAAAAGCCGAAACCGCTCTCAAAAAAGCCAATCAGGAATTAGAACGACTGGCGGCGTTAGATGGGTTAACCTCTGTTGCCAATCGTCGCCAATTTGACAAAATTCTCCCACAGGAATGGTACAGACTAAAACGGGAACAGTTGCCTTTATTGTTAATTATGTGTGATGTGGATTATTTCAAACGCTACAACGACCGCTACGGACACCTGGAGGGAGATAATTGTTTAAGACAGGTTGCTAGTGCGATCGCCAGCGCCTCACGACGTCCAGCGGATTTAGTAGCGCGATATGGAGGAGAAGAATTTGCGGTGATTCTACCTAATACAAGTGCTGAGGGAGCGTTACAGCGGATTGCTTTCTTAGTGAGGTACAGCCTTAAGGCTTCGTTTGTCAAGCGCGCACCGTTAACGGTGCGCGCTTGACAAACAAAGGTGTACCTCATACGACTGCAATCCGCTGTAAAAGTCGCTGAATCGATCCGAAAACAAGTGCAACAACTCAAAATTCCCCATCCTTTATCTGATGCAAGTCAATATGTTAGCTTGAGTTTGGGCGTCAGTACGATTGTTCCAACTGGGGATAGTTCGCCTCTGGACTTGATCGAGATCGCCGATCTAGCGCTATACTCAGCCAAACAGCAGGGGCGCAATTGCGCTGTGGCGCGTAGTTATGCGCTCGCTACGAAATAATTTCAGATTTTAGATTTCAGATTTCAGATTTGCTAAAAGGATAAAATCAACCATGAGAAAAGAACAAAGTAAACGCGCAGTTGCAGCTTTTCAAGACTTCCTCAATACGCCCCTCGATCTGCGCCTAAATCAATATCAAAATGACTCTCCCCAAGCAGCTGTATTGTCTTTATTTCGCGATGTGGCGGCGCAGGTTCCTGCTTACAGAGCTTTTTTAAACGAACGAAATATAGATCCTGCTTCGATTCAAACCTTTGAAGATTTCCAAACACTGCCGTTAATTACCAAAGAAAATTACTTACAGCGTCATCCGCTGGCAGACTTGTGTCGTGGGGGACAGTTGGAAACCTGCGACATGATAGCTGTTTCTTCTGGTTCCACGGGCAAACCTACATTTTGGCCTCGCTTTTTTGCTGATGAACTTCAAATTGCCACCAGGTTTGAACAGATATTTCACGAGAGTTTTTCTGCCGATAATCGCCGCACTCTAGCTGTAATTTGTTTCACGTTGGGGACTTGGGTAGGTGGGATTTATACGACGAATTGCTGTCGCTATCTTGCGAGTAAAGGCTATTCCATTACGGTAATTGCTCCCGGTAATAACAAAGAAGAAATATTCCGGGTTGTTCAAGAACTCGGTACGGCGTTTGAGCAAGTTGTATTGTTGGGTTATCCGCCCTTTATTAAGGATGTCATCGATACGGGCAAGGCGCGGGGTGTAGAGTGGCAAAAATATAATATTAAAATGGTGTTTGCCGGAGAAGTTTTTAGCGAGGAATGGCGCAGTTTGGTGGGGGAAAGAGTCGGTTCAATTCATCCTTGTTACGACTCCGCCTCCCTGTATGGAACCGCCGATGCAGGAGTTTTGGGTAACGAAACGCCGCTGAGTATTTGCATTCGCCGCTTTCTAGCAGAAAATCCCGATGCTTCCCGTGCTTTGTTCGGAGAATCTCGCCTCCCGACTCTCGTTCAGTATGACCCTTTGAGTCGATTTTTTGAAGTTAAAGATGGCACTTTATTGTTTTCTGGAGATAACGGCATTCCGTTAATTCGCTATCACATTTCCGATACGGGGGGAATCATTTCTTATGAGGAAATGCTTAAGTTTTTATCAGAATTGGGCTTCGATCCAGTAGCTGAATTATCTCTTGTGGGGCAGACTTCTAGCTTGCCAGTAGAGGGCGGGCAAGATGCCCACCCCACAAGAGAAGAAGATGCCCACCCCACAAGAGAAGAAGATGCCCACCCCACAAGAGAAGAAGATGCCCACCCCACAAGAGAAGAAGATGCCCACCCCACAAGAGAAGAAGATGCCCACCCCACAAGACAAGAAGATGCCCACCCCACAAGAGAAGAAGATGCCCACCCCACAAGACAAGAAGATGCCCACCCCACAAGACAAGAAGATGCCCACCCCACAAGAGATATCAGAGGAATTCATCAATTACCTTTCGCCTATGTTTTTGGCAGGTCTAATTTTACAGTTTCTTATTTCGGCGCGAATATTTACCCAGAAAATGTGACCGTGGGATTAGAACAACCTGCAATTAAAGAATGGGTGACGGGTAAGTTTGTGCTGCAAGTTAAGGAAAATGCGGATAAAAATCGGTTTTTATCCGTTGTAGTGGAATTAGCACCGGGGGTGGAAGAAAGTGAGGAAAAAACGGAAGCGATCGCATCCTCCATTCTCTCCCAATTACGCCGCCTCAACAGCGAGTTTGCCAACTACGTCCCCCCAGAATATCAAACACCCCAAATCACACTTACCCCCACCGGCGATCCAGAATATTTCCCCATTGGCGTCAAACACCGCTATACCCGCAAATAATAGCAGGTGAGCAGAGGGACCCAGGGGCAAAGGAGGATTAGCAATTACCAATTAGCAATTAGCAATTAGCAATTCCCTATTCCCTCTCCCCCCATTCGTGCATCGCCTCAATAATCGGTTTCAAACTTTCTCCTAAAGGCGTTAAAGAATACTCGACTTTCGGCGGAATTTGCGGATAAACCTGGCGATGGATAATTCCATCGTCCTCCATTTCCCGCAGTTGCTGCGTCAGCATCTTCTGGGTAATTCCCTCCAAAGCGCGTTGCAGTTCACCAAACCGTTTGACTCCGGTAAACAGTTCCCGCAGAATCAAAAGCTTCCAGCGTCCGCTAATCGCTTTTAAGGTATTTTCCGCCGGACAAGTCTTTCTTTGGTAATTCTCGCTTCTGGCTTCCATGTTGAATCCAGTATCTTTTTAGTAACTATCTTACTATAAAGTGCGTACTTTACATCATAATTTAAAGCCTTTAAATTAGAAATATACAAAACAACTGAGATTCCAGAAACAGGAGAACACCATGAGCGAACCTTTTATTGCCGATAAAAAACCTGCCGGACTCGAGCTGGAACCCGGAACTTACTACTGGTGTAGCTGCGGACAATCTAAAAACCAACCTTACTGCGATGGTTCCCATAAAGGCAGCGAATTTGTGCCATTAAAGTTTACAATCGAAGAGAAAAAGCGGGTGGCGTTATGCCAGTGTAAATACACCAAAAATCAACCATTTTGTGATGGAGCGCACAGCAAATTGCTAATGGCTAATGGCTAATGGCTAATGGCTAATGGCTAATGGCTAATGGTTAATGGCTAATGGTTAATGGCTAATTTTATCAGCCAAATATTCCCATGATCAATTAGCAATCAGCAATTAGCAATCAGCAATCAGCAATTAGCAATCAGCAATTAGCAATTAACTTGGTTTAGGAGCAGAAAATGCTGACAATTCGTAAATCAGAAGAACGCGGACATGCGAGTCACGGTTGGCTGAATTCTTACCATACATTTTCGTTTGCCAACTATTACGACCCCGCGCATATGGGATTTAGAACTTTGCGGGTGATTAATGAAGACAGAGTCAACCCCAGTAGAGGTTTTGGAGCGCACTCCCACAGGGATATGGAAATTATTTCCTATGTGCTAGAAGGTGCGCTAGAGCATAAAGATAGCATGGGTAATAGTTCCATAATTCGCCCTGGTGAAGTGCAAATTATGAGTGCTGGTACTGGGGTTACTCACAGCGAATATAACCATTCTGACAGCGATTTGGTACATTTTATGCAAATTTGGATTCTGCCCAATCAAACTGGTTTAAAGCCTAGTTACGAGCAGAAAATGTTTGCTGATGCAGAAAAGCAAGGTCAGTTACGCTTGATTGTTTCGCCAGATGGTCGAGATGGTTCTGTGACGATTCATCAAGATGTTAATATTTTCGCAACCTTGCTCGATCCAGAACAGCAATTAGACTACCAAATTAGACCCGAACGTTATGCTTGGGTGCAGGTAGCAAGAGGTAGCGTCATGCTGAATGACCGTTTGCTGAAACAAGGCGATGGTGCAGCAGTTAGCGACGCGAATTCTCTGACACTGCTTGGTCAGGAAAGATCGGAAGTATTGGTATTCGAGCTGGAATGAGTGATACCAGAAACCCGGTTTTTCTAAAAAACCGGGTTTCTAACAAGCTTTCAGCGGAATTTTAATCTCAAATTCCGCTCCTTTTCCAGGTGAAGAAATACACTGCAACGAACCTTTGTGTCGTGAGGTGATAATCTGATAGCTAATAGATAAACCCATTCCAGTTCCTTTACCAACGGGTTTGGTTGTAAAGAAAGGGTCAAACAATTTTTGCTTGACACTTTCTGCCATTCCCGGTCCATTATCGGCAATGCGAATGATTGCCCAATTATCTTTTAGTTTCGTGGAAATACGAATTGTTGGTAATTGGTAATTGGTATTTTCTTTTCCATGACCCTCGTTCCCTGGATCCGCCTGGGAATGCCATGACCTATTACCCTGTTCTAAAGCATCAATTGCATTACTCAAAATATTCATAAAAACTTGATTGAGTTGTCGGGCATAACATTCGAATAAGGGGAGATTACCGTATTCTTTAATTATCTCAATCCCAGGACGATGCGGTTGGGCTTTGAGCCGATGTTGCAACAGCATCAAAGTGCTATCTAACCCCTCGTGAATATCAACGGCTTTAAGCTCAGATTCATCTATGCGGGAGAAGTTGCGTAGGGAAGCAACAATTTTCTCGATGCGTTCTGCTCCCACTTTCATAGAATAAAATAATTTGGGCAAGTCTTCCATGAGAAAATTAAGCTCGATTGCTTCGGCTTGTTTTTGAATCTGTGGAACGGGATTGGGATAGTATTTCTGGTAAAGCCCGATGAGGGAAAACAGATCGGTAATGTAGTCTTTGGCGTGGGTGAGGTTGCCGTAGATAAAGCTAACCGGGTTGTTGATTTCGTGGGCAACTCCGGCGACGATTTGACCCAAACTAGACATTTTTTCGCTTTGCAGCAGTTGGGATTGAGTGCGTTGAAGTTCTTGTAAAGTTTGCTGTAAATCTCGTGCTTTTTGTTTGAGTTGTTGCTCGCTGTTTTGCAGAGCAGCTTCGGCAATTTTGCGCTCGCTGATATCGCGAGCAATCCCCTGAAAGCCGATAATATTGCCCCCGGCATCTTTGAGGGGCGAGATATTGCACGTCATCCAATACCAACTGCCATCCTTGCGTTTGGCTCGCAGTTCCAGCCCCGCCTGCTTATCTCCAGTTGCTACAATTCGGTCGAGAAAAGCTTGAGTCGCTGGCAAATCTTCAGAATGCACGAGCGGGATAAATGACCGTCCTAGAAGTTCTTCTGCGTCGAATCCCGTAATGTCCTTGACCTTAGGGGACAGATAAGTGAAAATGCCATCGATTGAGTGTTCGTAAATTAGGTCATTGGCGTTTTCTACTAAATGGCGGAACTTCATCTCGCTTTCGGCTAATGCAGCAATGGCGGCTTTGCGATCGCTCACATCCCGCGCAATGGCATAAATCAGGCCATCTTGCAGATACGGTGCGGCTTTCCAAGACAGCCACTTGTAAGCACCATCCTTGCAGCGCCAGCGGTTTTCAAAGTTAACCACCATCGCACCCGCGATAATTTTATCGAATTGCTTGAGGGTTTTTTCTATATCGTCGGGATGGACAAAATTAATAAAAGGTGCGGCTAAGATTTCCGCCATCGTGTATCCTAATGCGGTTTCAAACGCTGGATTTGCTTGCTTAAAGTAGCCATCCATATCGCAGATACACATCATATCGAGGGAAATATTGAAGAAGCGATCTCGTTCGATTTCAGCAGTCTTGCGCTTTGTAATATCGCTCGCGGTTCCAGTTGCGCCTATAACATTTCCCGCTTCGTCGCGCAGCACCATTGCATTAAATGCCAGGTGGATCGAGTTACCATTTTTAGCCATGTGGGTCGTCTCGTATTGTAAGAAAGATTCCCCTGCTAAAACGCGCTGATAAGTCTCCAGATCTTTTTGCCATTCTTCGGGTGCGATGAAATCTACGAATGGACGACCGATCATTTCTTCTGGTGAGTAGCCGTAAATCTGTCTAGCTGCCGAGTTGACAAAGGTATACCGCCCCTGCTTATCGGTTGCCCAAATCATGTCTTGGGAAGTTTCGACCAAGATGCGATACTTGCGCTCGCTTTCAATTAAGGCGGTTTCAACTTGTTTGCGATCGCTAATATCCCGGACAATACCCTGAAGCCCGACAATATTACCATCAGCATCTTTGATTGCCGAATTGTTGGCAGTCATCCAACACCAACTACCATCTTTACGTTGAGCGCGAAATTCAAATCCAGCTTGCTTTTGTCCGGTTTTAATCATGCCTTTGACAAAGTCAATACAAGCCTCCCGATCCTGCGGATGGATAAAGGGTACGAAGGATTTTCCGATCATTTCTTCCATTTCATATCCTAATATCTCGGTGACGTTGGGAGAGATATAGGTGAACTTTCCATCGGGTGCAAGCGAGTGGATGATATCGCTCGCATCTTCGACAAAGCGGCGGAATTTTGCCTCGCTTTCCGCTAAAGCTGCTTCTGCTTGTTTGTGAAAGGTGATGTCGCGGGATACGCCCACGGTCATAATTACCTCACCTTTATTGTTGCGGATGGGGGATTTGACCGTACTGAACAGGCGCACTTCGCCGTCGTGGCGCGTCACGGGTTCGGCAGGAATTGCTAAAATTTCTCCGGTTTCAAATACATAGGCATCGTCTTTGATGTATTGGAGAGTATAATCCGGCTCGTTAAATGGAGCATCAACGATATCTTGGAGTTGCTCGTTGGTCATGCCGTAATAATCGCGGAATGCTTTGTTAGCCCAGAAGATTTTAGATTTTGGCGCTTTGACCAACACCATATCGGCGATGGAGTCAAGTATTTGTTGATACATTTTCTCGCGCTCGCGCGCCCCGGCAAGGGAGGCGCGTAATTTTTGTTCGGCGCGGGTACGATCGCAAACCTCTTGGCGCAATTTTGTCACCATTTGCCGTAACTCAGTCGTGGGTTGCTCTACCTTATTTTCTAGTTCCGCAGCGGTTTCTAGAGTTGATTGCTGCTGCAATTGCACGATCAACCCCGCATCCAGGGAGGCGCGAATTTTACTAACCAAGGTCATGAGTACTTCTTGCCGTTTCAGCCCTTGTTGGCACTTTACCGCTATTTCTAACTCAGCAAAGTGCTGGCTTAAGGTTGTCCACTGTTGGTGCAGCAATTGGTCGGACATAAGTTACTTTTGAGCAAACCCGTGTTTTCACTCTTACCAGTTAATTCCCACCCAGTGCAGATAGGAGTCACTGACTGGGTGTGATAGCTGTCATTGCTAACTGTTTGGGTTTGACCAAAGACAGGTTTTGTGCTAAAATATACCTCTTTAATAATGCCCAACTCGCGATCAAATGTAACAATTTAGCCAGTAGGGGATGAGTGCATTTGAGCGATCGCTGACCAATAGCTAATTGCTAATTGCTAATTGCTAATTGCTAATTGCTCGTAATATCATCTCAGCTTTGGTTGTATATAGTAGGGTCGGGTTTTACGAGAGATATTTGAAGGCTTGCTCCAGGAATAAATAAACCCGCGACCTTAGTGCTTTAACGATGCAACCGAACATGATATAATATAGCATTTTATAACATTAGCCATTAGCCATTAGCCTCGTTCCCACAGCTCCTGCCTGGGAACGCCATTAGCCGCCAGTTTAACAAGTTTTAAGTGGAATTTTAATCTCAAACTCTGCCCCTTTTCCGGGTGAAGAAAAACACTGTAACGACCCTTGATGGCGTGAGGTGATAATCTGATAGCTAATCGATAAACCCATGCCAGTTCCTTGACCAACTGGTTTAGTTGTAAAAAAGGGGTCAAATATTCGCTTTTGGACAGTTTCTGTCATGCCCGACCCATTATCGGCAATGCGAATTACCACCCAATTATTATCTAAGTAGGTACGAATGCGAATGGTTGGTAATTGGTAATCGGGAATTGGTAATTGGTAATTGGTATTTTCTTGTTCATCACCCTCGTTCCCTGGATCCGCCTGGGAATGCCATGACGTATTACCCTCTGACAAAGCATCAATTGCATTACTCAAAATATTTATAAACACTTGATTGAGTTGTCCGGCATAACATTCGACTAAAGGTAGGTTACCGTATTCTTTGATTATTTCAATAGCCTGACGGTTAGGTTGAGCTTTCAGCCGATGTGACAAAATCATCAAAGTGCTATCAATACCATCGTGAATGTTAACTGCTTTCATTTCGGCTTCATCCATGCGGGAGAAGTTACGGAGAGACAAAACAATTTTCTGGATGCGGTCTGCCCCGAACTTCATGGATTTGAATAATTTGGGCAAATCATCTAACAAAAATTCTAGCTCTATGGCTTTGCTCCATTCAATAATTTCTGGGTGGGGATTGGCATAGTGTTTCTGGTAAAGTTCGACTAGGGAAATCAGATCTTGGATGTATTCATCGGCATGGGTAAGGTTGCCGTAGATGAAGCTAGTGGGGTTGTTAATTTCGTGAGCAACTCCGGCAACGAGTTGTCCCAAACCAGACATTTTTTCGCTTTGCACCAGTTGAGCTTGCGTGCGTTGAAGTTCTCGCAATGTTTGCTCTAACTCGAAGGCTTGTTGCCTTAACTGTCCTTCCGATTCCCGCAAGGCTGCTTCTGCTTGTTTGCGTTCGGTGATGTCTTCAGTAATTGCTAACAGATATTGGGGGTTACCTTCTGCATCTAAAATCGCTGTTTTCTTGGTGTGTAATATGCGCGATTCTCCGGTGACGGTTTGGATGGTTTCTTCAGGGATATCCAGAATTTTCTTGCTTTTGAGAACTTCCCGATCAATGCTAGTGAAAAAGTCGGCTTGTTCTTTGGGGAAAAAGTCATATTCATTTTTGCCCAAGGCTTGTTCTGCGGTTAAACCCAGCACCTCTTCTGCGGCTGGATTCCACAAGACAAACCGTAATTCTTCCGCGTCCTTGGCTATCACCCCAACTGGCAGAGTATTTAAGACGGACTGCAAAAAATTTCGGGTCTGTTGTAATTGGGCTTCTACCTGTTTGCGATCTCTAATATCGCGGATAATAGTAGAAATAAACTCAACTTCTCCCGTTTCTGACTTGTGTACCATAATCACTTGAGAAACGGGAATTTCTTGCCCATTGCGATGCAAAAGAACAGTTTCACCCGACCAAGTTCCCTCTTGCAAGGCAATCGACATTGCCTTTTGCGTTGCTTCTAGTGCGGCGGGTGCAACTAAGCTCATGCAATGAATGGTTGAGATGTCTTCATCCAATTCCAACCCCACCATTTTGCGTCCAGCTTGATTGATGTATGTATGATATCCGTTAGCATCAGCAACGCCAACGAAGTCGGTGGTTGCTTCCAGAATGGCAACGAGTCTTTGCTGTTCTTTTTCGGCAATTTTGCGGAACCTTCGCGCAGCTTGCTGTTCGCTAATATCGCGCACGATACCCTGAAAACCAACCACATTGCCATCGGTGTCTTTAATCGGTGAAGTATTAGCTATCATCGAACACCAACTACCATCTTTCCGTAAGGCGCGAAATTCTAGCCCTGCTTGCTTTTGACCAGTTGCTACAATCCGAGCCAAAAAGGCGTAACACCTCGGCAAATCATCCGGATGGATTAGGGGTGCAAACGACTGTCCTAGAAACTCCTGGGTGTCATATCCCAAAATATCGGTGAAATTAGGAGCGAGATAAGTGAATAATCCGTCTGTGGTGAAAGAGAAAATCAAATCGTTGGCATTTTCTACAATGCTGCGGAACTTGGCTTCACTGGCGGCTAATGCTGCTTCGGCGGCAATGCGATCGCTAATATCCCGCGCCATACCAATCAAACCGATAATGTTTCCTTCCCCATCGCGCCAAGGACTTTTAGTGGTGAGATACGTCTTTATTTTATCCTTGTACGGTAAAAATTCTTCAATCGTCTCGGACAAGCCTGTATTCATAATTTTCAAGTCATTTTCTCTCATTTGAAGCGCTGTTGATCTGGGGAATATTTCCGCGTCTTTCTTATTAGTCATTTTCTCTATAGATTTGCCAATAAAATCGGCAAACGCCGAATTTATCATCACGTAGCGTCCCTCAATATCTTTAACAAAAACGACATCGGGGGTGCTTTCAATCACCGAGTGCAAGAGGTTATAATTGTGCTGTAGTTGGGCAAGATCGGCTTTGCGATCGCCTATTTCTCGCCAAACTACATGAAGTATTTGCTTTCCATCTACTGCGATCGCCGTGAGTAAAACTTCTACCCAAAAATCTTCTCCATCCATGCGGCGATGCACCCACTCAAACCGATGGCTGCCTTTTTGCAATGCCGTTTCAATCATTTCCTCCGCTTTCTCGAATGAACCACGACCATCGGGTTGAGTTAACGGCGAAATCTCAGACGGATGCAGGGATAATAACTGCTCTTTATTGGCGCAGCGCATCATTTCAACGGCAGCTTGATTGCAGTCTGTAAACACTCCCCCATCAAAAATTAAAATGGCATCGGCTGATTTTTCAAACAGTTGTCTCAGTCTTGCTTCTGCTTTTTCCCGTTCCCGAATTTCTTGCTGTAACCTAGTAACTGTCTGCTGTAATTCGGCAGTGCGTTCAACAACTCTAATTTCTAATTCTTCCTTAGCCTGTTGCAGCGCTAATTCTGCCTGTTTGCGCTCTGTAATATCCCTAGCAATCCCGCAGACGGCGTAAGGCTGACCGTCAGCGTTCAAAAGCGGGAACTTGAGGGAAATGTAGGTGTGTATTCCATCTGATTGCGGCGCTACCTCTTCTAATTCGATTAATTTGCCGCTGGCAAAAACTTGCAGATCTATTTGTCGGAAAGCATCTGCCGCTTCTGGCGGAAAAAGATCGTAATCGGTCTGACCCCGAATCTGTTCGCGGCTGATGTTAAACAAAGTCTCGAACTGCTGATTTATTAATAAATAAGTGCCGTTTGTCTGCAAATATTCCTTGACAAAAATACAGGCATTTGTATGATCAACGATGGTTTGCAATAGTTGCTGACTGTTATGCAACTCTTGTGGGAGTTTCTGCGATATAGGGTACATAAACTCAACTCTTTAATTAATCTGTGTTTTTTTGGCATCAGTTGATGCTCTAACTCTCAACCCACTTGACTTAATTGGCTTGGGAAGTAGGAACAGAGTTTTTTTAGACTTAGAGAATAGTCTGGCAGCGTGAAAGCCCACTGGCTTTTAGTAGTGGGATGAAACGCGACACGGGCAGCAGTCTTCTGTTGTATGGTATAATCCCACTACTGTTACAGGCTGAAAAACCGCTAGGACCTGCCCGACAAATATGGCCCAAACAGTGCCACAGGACAGCCTATGGCGATAACTCGTAAAACAGCTAGGTAATACGCAACCGATTGCGACAACCCAAAAAGATTTCGCTGTAACGCAGGTACAGTAGGGCATACCGAAACTTCTGCTGCAATGCAGAAAACCCTTGGAAAGCCAACCTTAAGTGGGCATCTAGATAGCAAGTGATATTCTAGTAAGCTCGGTTGGGACATGATGTGTAAGACCTCAAGTATGGGCAACCAGAACGGGGCAATACCAGCTCAAGAATCCCACGACTTTAGCGACGTAAGCAGCGCAGTCATGGGATTGTCCATTAACTATTAAAGTACCCAGTTCAAGTCCCAAATCAACAATTGCACTGCACTAAAAGTACCTACAGCGCGATCGCCTGATGCTACAAATGAGGCAGATTGGGAAGTAATCTCTTCTCCTCGTTCCCCCATATTCGCTAAATATTGCCATGAACGGGAATAGCAGCGCCTCTCACATCTTTAGCTGCTTCAGACGCTAGGAAACAAATGACTGGCGCTAAAGATTCCGGTTTTACCCACTTAGAAGCATTTTCTTCACCCATTGCTTGTCGGTTGCTGGGGGTGTCGATGATGGTGGGTAGGACGATGTTGGCGGTGATGTTAGTGTTTTTGGTTTCGTCTGCGATCGCTTGCGTCAATGCTACCACTCCCGCTTTAGACGCGCAGTATGCTGCCATTTGTCCCCCCGGTTGTACGGCACCCCGCGAAGTGACGATGGGTCCGTAGCGATTTTGTACCATTTTTTTCAGGCTGTGCTGACAAACTAAAAAAGTACTATTCAGGTTTAAATCAAGCTGTTGTTTCCAATCTGTAAAGCTGTATTCGTGAGTTTTACCGATCGAAAAACCACCCACGAGGTGAATTAGCACATCCACCCGTTCCATGCGGTTAATTAAGTTCTCTACCGAACCTTCATCGGTGAGATTGCTAGGTATAAATTGAATCTTGTCAAAATCCTTCGGCGTTAGAATCCCCTTGAGGAAAATTGACATAAGGAATCGTTACCGATGTTGCACCTTGGGCGAGAACTGTTGGCGTCACGCCCAACCCCAGTCCGCCAGTACCGCCAGTGACTCATACATGCTTATCTTTCATCGTTGTTTGGTTCTGTCACATCCCATTTTCCACATACCGCGACATGGGATAGTAAAATTCAACAGGATAGCTGATGGAGTTTCTCATGTCTGAACAGTTTTCGGCTCAAGTAAGCGATTCGCTACGCGACGGCGTTGCCGAACGCATTTGCGCCCACATGAACGACGACCACGCCCACGCGGTATTACTTTATGCCAAAGCATTCAGTAATTTAACAGATGCCACTGCCGCCCAGATGTTATCCATCGACTCGGAAGGCATGGATTTGAAGGCACAGGTGAACGGGGAAGCCGTAACCGTCCGCATCCAATTTGACCATGTATTAAAAGATGCCGAAGATGCTCACCATACGCTGATTGAGATGGTGAAACAGGCGAGGACGCAGGCAAAAATCTAGGATCGGGGTGGGTATGCGATCGCACGCCATGATTCGGAGGAAAAGGTGCGATCGCTCAAGATATTTCAATTAGCTCCCCCAACTTGTCCGGCGTCTATTCGTTGATCGTGTGCTTCACTCACCACAAGTTATTGACAATATATCACTTGTATGTATATGCCAAAGCAGCCGTTCAACTAGCTTTTGCTTGCTCGTTGGAAGACGCAAGCAGCAGCGAGTCGTTCCAATATCGCTCGACCAAGCACTGCCAGATCGCTGATAGGCATACACTGAATTATGAACTGCTCCCTGAGTTTGGAGGAAACTCCAAGATTGGGTTGAGCGCCAGGGAAACCCAAAAATTTGAGGCTAACAAATTGGGTTTCGTTGCTCAACCTAACCTACAAGCTACACCCAATTAAACAAAACAATTTGAGGCTAACTAGCAATCAGTTTTAAGTCAGAGTTAGCACTTCAATCCCATTTGAACAGCCTTTTCTTTCGTCTGTACCAAAAATGCTTCTACAAGCGGTTTTCCCAACAGCATCAACGGTTGTACAATTCCTTCACCTGCCATTTCTGGAGTGCCAGCGTTGAAAGGCGGTTCCGGGTTTCCAGCATTAATTGAGTCATCTTTGCGACATCTTCTCCGCATAATAAACTGACCAGAGTCAACCCAAAGTCAATACCTGAAGTTACCCCAGCACCCGTAATTCGATTGCGGTCGATCGCAACTCGTTCGGGAACAACTTCAACCCCTAACATTGCTAGTTGATCGCGAAATGCCCAGTGACAGGTTGCTTTGTAACCTTGCAGCAAACTCGCCGCCGCCAGAATTATCGACCCCGTACATACGCTAGTGACATACTGTGCTTTTGCTCCTTGTTGTTGCAAAAAAGCCAAAATTTCAGCATCTTTCATCACCTCCACTTGCCCAAATCCACCACCAGGAACGCAAATAACATCCAGGGTTGGACAATTTTCGAGTGTTGTTGTCGGAACAATAGTCAAACCTTCATTGCTGGTAATAGGCGTCAGGTTTTTCCACAGGAGATGCATCTGCGTGTTGGGTGGAAAGGCAAGAACTTGATAAGCTGCCATGACATCAAGTTGAACGACACCTGGATAGATCAGAAATCCTATTTGCAGTTGCTGGTTTGTCATGCAGTTGCTCTACTTGTTGCTTAATTTTGTTGCTTGTGGAACGATTGTAAATAGGGTTGCTGCCCTTGGATAGTCCTCAAGTGGGTACACTTCGCTGCAATGATGGCTGGTTCAATACATACTCTGTTTCATGCGATCGCCACTGCTCAAACTGAGCAAGAACTACGGTTTAGATTTATGGACACCGTAGAGGAACACTTTGGAGTACAACGCTGGGGTATTTATCTTTTGAATCAGCAGAACCACTTAGCAAGTTTCGATGTCAAGGGCGTTTCCGAGGCTTTTGTTGAGCGATATGAAAAAATTGGACGCTCTGTCGATCCGGTGTTGAAATATGTTCTGGAACACCACGTTCCAGCTCATGAAGAGTTAATGCTACCAAGAGGCAGTTGGAAGCAAAGCGAACTCTACCAACGCTGTTGTTCTGAGTACGACCACGCCCACATTATGACTGGACCAATTGTTGGTAATGGGCAATTAATTGGTACAGTTCATTTTGCCCGCGTTGGTGATACGCCTGCGTTTAACTCACAGGATTTAGTCAAATTAAGTGCAGTTTGCACGCATTTATCAACTTGTCTTGCAGCGTTACTAGCAAATAAACGCGACCCCAATCCATTAGCAAAACGGCTGACTCTGCGAGAACTACAAATCGCCGATTTAGTTGCCAAAGGGTTGACCAATGCTGAAATTGGCAAAGAACTTTGGATTACCCAAAATTCAGTTAAACAAGCTCTGAAGCGGATGTTTAGGAAGTTGGAAGTCTGCTCCCGGACGGAAATGGTAGCAAAACTAACAGATCTAGAATAGCGTATTATAGCGGTTTGCAACTTGGTAAAATACACTTATAGCCATTTTCAGTTAAATCAATGGGGGGTAGGGGCACGGCATCAATAAGTTTTCTCGCCAGCTCAAAGGTTTTCTCCTGCCGTGCCCCTACTACTTATATCGCCACGCGCCCACTTGACAATTTCGATCAGTTTCTCTTTTCCTTCTGCGATGAACTCTACCTTCGATTTTCACCACTAAAGGGCTACCCCACTCACCAAAAGTTATTGACAATATATCACTTATATGAATAGGCACTAGAAGCAGTTCAACTAGCTTTTGCTTGCTCGTTGGAAGACTTAGCAGCAGCCGCGAGTCGTTCCAATATCGCTCTACCAAGCACTGCCACGTCACCGATCGGCATACACTGAATTTTCTTGAGCATATCATTCAAATCCACAGGTTCTGGCAGCCGCTTCCCTTCGAGGTAACAAAGTAGCTCTTCCATCGTGAAGCCTGCTCTAACTGCAATTTGAGCCAAATTCTCTGTATCTGGGATAGTCTGCCCCTTTTCCCACAGTTGCACCGCAGTCGCAGAGACTCCCAAAAGCTTACCAAACGCTCGCTGACTCATCTCGCCACGCGCCCGTTTGACAATTTCGATTAGCTTCTCCTTTCCTTCTGCGTTCACAGTACTGTTCTAGTTCACGCTCCCAAAGACTCAGATACCTCAGAAAATCTATCCGCCACAGCTCGACCGATCATCGCTACCTGAGACAGGGGCATGACTTTAATTTTATTCAGAATTTGATTGATCTCAGAAGGGTCAGACAGGGGTTTACCCTCCAAAAAGCCAAGTAGCTCTTCCAAGGTATAACCCGATCTCGCAGCTATTTTCGCCAAATTTTCGGTATCGGGAACTGTATCACCCCTTTCCCAAAGCTGAACTGCTGTAGCAGAAACTCCCAACAGCTTGCCAAAAGCTCGCTGACTCATCGCACCACGAGCCTTTTTCACGATCGCAATCAGTTTATCTCTACCTTCGATGTTCACCACTGGAGGGCTACCCCACTCACCAAAAGTTATTGACAATATATCACTTATATGAATAGGCACTAGAAGCAGTTCAACTAGCTTTTGCTTGCTCGTTGGAAGACTTAGCAGCAGCCGCGAGTCGTTCCAATATCGCTCTACCAAGCACTGCCACGTCACCGATCGGCATACACTGAATTTTCTTGAGCATATCATTCAAATCCACAGGTTCTGGCAGCCGCTTCCCTTCCAGGTAACAAAGTAGCTCTTCCATCGTGAAGCCTGCTCTAACTGCAATTTGAGCCAAATTCTCTGTATCTGGGATAGTCTGCCCCTTTTCCCACAGTTGCACCGCAGTCGCAGAGACTCCCAAAAGCTTACCAAACGCTCGCTGGCTCATCTCGCCACGCGCCCGTTTTACAACCTCGATTAGCTTCTCCTTTCCTTCTGAGTTCACAGTATCGGTCAATACTTTAGCATACTTATAAGTTTACTTGCTTGTTATTAAATCTATGTTTATGCATTGACAAGCCAACTTTTTAGCCTTAATCTATAATTACACTTTTAATTGAAAAGTTTCCTTTTAACTTCTAACTAACAGAGTTAGCTGGGATAGTTATAAGCCGAGAACAACTTAGTTTTAGAGCGATCGCTCACCAATGAGGATACCATGAATACGCGCAAAACTCGCAAAACACGCCAAACGGGACAAAGCCTAACTGCTGCTGGCAAAATCCACCCCGAAAAGTGGAACATCTCGCCACAAGAAGCAGCGTTTGCCCTCAAAGCGCTGGGTATCCCCGTCAAAGAAGTGAGAAAAGTCCGCTGTCTCCCCCATCAGGTTTGCGTGTCTTTCTGGAACGAACAAGACAAAGCGTGCAGTTCGTTTTTCAGCTACCGAGCTTTTCCCACTTGGCAGCAAGCAGTAGAGCAACTAATTGCCACCACTCAAACTATCCCACAATTCGAGTATTTGGAACAGATCGTTGAATACGACCTAGTACAGTTTCCTTACCCGGTAGAAATGGCAGACGCCATCTGGGATGCTCTAAAAAACCGCCAATACGAACTTTTAGCCGCCAAACGAGCAGCCGAAATAGAACAAAGCCTAGCCGCAAAACCCGCCCTTTCTTTGGCAAGTTAGCGCTAAAGTCTTGACAAAATATTATTCGTTAGTTAAACCCAATCTAGCCCGCGCTTCTGCTGCTGAAACAGTTTTTGTTTGCTGTCCGCGCTCATCAAGAAACGCCATAAATTCCTGATTTTGGCGGGTTAACTCAATTTCTCGATCGAAGTCATTAACCTCAGCCAAAATAAACTCTACACCATCAGGAGTTCGCAGAATTAGATTTTGATGTCTGGCTTCTGTCAGAAGGGTAGCTAACGATACTGAATCCAACGAAACATCGATAACCTTCATAGGTTAAACTCCTTTCCCCGGACATAAAGTTTGTTGTGTTCTTTAAAGCCCACAACCTCAATTTTAACTACTCTGACGATTTCAGGACTTGCTTCACTGATAACATCATAGAATACCCGGTACTTGCCAATCCGCTAATTTTTTAGCCCAACCTATATAAATAATCTCACCCGCTTGCTCAAGGGCAAAGTATATAGCGGGTGAGTTAAGTAAATTATGTTGTTCTGTGAGAGGAAGAGAATGTAAAGTTAAAGGATTAACTTGCAAAAATTCTTGCATTTTAATTACCTTTGACTCTAACGGCACTAAGTTTAGCCTCGCTTATCTTAGTGCCATTTCCTTTGAGTCTTCCTCTGAAATTTTCACTCTAATTGCATTACGACCCAGAAGCCGCCAGTTCAGCCAAGCGTTCCTGCTGGTCTTGACTAATGCAAGCTTGAATAACTGGCTCCAAGTCACCTTCCAAGACCGTAGCCAGAGTGTAATTCTGATTCAAGCGGTGATCGGTGGCGCGGTTATCTTTATAGTTGTAAGTGCGGATCTTTTCCGAACGGGAACCCGTACCGACTTGCATCAGCCGCATCGACCTTACTGCTTCCTGTTGTTCGCGCAGCTTCATTTCATAAAGCTTCGCCCGCAAAATCTGCATCGCCCGTTCTTTGTTTTGCAGCTGAGAGCGCTCTTCCGTACAGAAAATGCGAATACCCGTCGGTTTGTGGAACAAGTCAGCCGCTGTTTCCACCTTGTTGACGTTTTGTCCGCCAGCACCGCCGGAACGAGCGGTTTTCATTTCAATATCCTTCGGGTCGATATGCACTTCCACCTCATCGACTTCCGGCATGATCGCCACGGTAGCCGTTGAAGTGTGAACCCGTCCCCCCGCTTCAGTTACGGGCACGCGCTGCACGCGGTGGACTCCAGCTTCAAATTTCAGCTTGCTGTAAACTTGGTCGCCCTGAATTTCCAGCACGGCTTCTTTAAAGCCGCCCATCTCAGCTAGCGACTCGCTCATCAGTTTCACTTTCCAACCTTGAGTTTCGGCGTAGCGCGAGTACATCCGCAGTAAGTCACCCGCCCAGATACTTGCTTCATCCCCACCCGTCCCGGCTCGAATTTCCAACATGATGTTTTTATCATCATTCGGATCGCGGGGCAGAAGTAAGATCTTGAGGCGATTTTCTAACTGCTCTACTTTTTCCTCTAGTTCTTTGACTTCCAGCGATGCCATTTCCTGCAACTCCAGGTCCCCATTTGCTTCTTTGAGGATTTGTTTAGCTCCTACCAGATCGTCGGTGGTTTTTTTCCAATCATCATAAGTATTAACCACTTCTTCCAACGAGGAGCGTGCCTTGGCTACTTTTTGATACTCTTGAGGATCGGAAGCGATATCTGGATCGGCTAATTTGCGGTTGAGTTCGTTAAAGGTTAGCTCAACAGATTTAAGTTTATCTAGCAGGTAAGTTTCAGCCATAGTCAGTTGCCAGTTGTCAGTTGTCGTTGGTTAGAGAGCTTTGAAAATAAGTTAAGCGTCGGTTGTCAGTAGAAGACTACGGACAACGGACTACAGACAAATGACTATCCCGCTACCGTTTCTTTTTGCCGCCAGCACCACCAGCTGGAGATTGGTCGCCACCTTCCAACATGCCGTACTTACGCAGGAAGCGCTCGACGCGACCTTCGGTGTCGATAATTTTTTGGGTGCCGGTGAAAAAGGGATGGTTACCCGACCACACGTCTACGTGCAGTTCTGGCTGGGTGGAACCAACGGTCATCACAACTTGACCGTTGCAGTAAACTTTTGCTTCCGGGTACCACTTAGGGTGAATATCAGGTTTTGGCATTTTGTTCGCTCCTCGACAAATTTTTATGCTTGCTAATTGCTAATTGCTAATTGGTAATTGGTAATTTCAGATTTTAGATTTTAAGAAAGCTCTCCAGCTTAAATCTGCCATCTGCAATCTCCAATCTGAAATCACCCGTATACCATATTTTAACGCTTAGAGTACTGAGGTGCTTTGCGAGCTTTATGCAAGCCGTATTTCTTGCGCTCTTTCGCCCGTGGGTCGCGGGTGAGATAGCCTTCGGTTTTGAGCGGCTTGCGGTTTTCTGGGTCTAATTGACACAAAGCTCTAGCCACGCCCAAGCGAATGGCATCTGCCTGACCTGAGACGCCGCCACCGTGGGCGTTGACGAGGACATCGTATTCATTTTCCAGTCCCAAGGTTTCCAAAGGGGCTTTGGCGAGGGACAGAAAGGCGGTGTTGAACTGGAGGTATAGATCCCCTGGTTTTCCGTTGACTGTCATTTGACCGCTACCGGGCACTAGGCGCACGCGGGCTACGGCTGATTTGCGACGCCCGGTGCCCCAGTACATGACGCGATCGCTTGCTTCTGTTGCTTGCATTATCCTTCTCCTGGAATCGTGTTAATTTTCAATGCTTGGGGTTTTTGAGCAGCGTGGGGATGGTCTGGCCCAGCGTATACTTTCAGCTTGGTAAACAAGCTGCGACCGAGGGAATTTTTTGGCAGCATCCCGCGCACGGCGTGTTCGACTATCCGTTCTGGTATGCGTGCTTGCAATTGAGCAAAAGTTTCGGTTTTCATACCCCCCGGTCTTTGGGAAGTGCGCCAATAAATTTTTTGGGAACGTTTTTTCCCAGTGACCATTACTTTCTCGGCGTTAACAACGATCACGAAATCCCCCGTATCCATATGGGGAGTATAAGTCGGCTTGTTTTTCCCCCGCAAGATCGCGGCTATTTCGCTAGCCAGACGCCCCAATCTTTGATTGGCAGCATCTACAACGTACCACTGTTGCTCGAGGGTATCTTTACTAGGGAGGTAGGTTTTGTTCATCGTTTTCTCTTGATAGTGGTTGGTAATTGGTAATTGGTAATTGGTAATTGCTACCCAGTACCTATTACCGACTATTTATTACCCATTAGCTATTAGCCATTAGCTATTAGCCATTAGCAAAAAACAAATTTGGGCTGGTTGTCAAACCAGATTTCTTTGGCAAATGGAAATTCCGGATAGCCGACCCGCAACAGGCACAAGCCTTGTGGTGGGGCTGCATACTTGACTTCAGACCGCTTTTGGTGTACCCAGAGCGAGGTAAAATTTGACTCTGAGCGATCGCCTCGACCCACCTGAACTAGCAACCCCACGAGTAGTCGCACCATGCCATACAAAAATCCATCGGCTTGAATTTCGATATGAATCAATGGCCCCCTGCGGTAACACTCCACTTCCTGCACTTGTACTTTGGAATGAGAGCGACCAGAATTGGCGCGATGAAAGGCAGCCAAATCGTGGTGACCGATGAGTGGGTTAAGTGCCGCTTGCATCAGCGATTCGTCGAGCGGGGCATAATAATAATGCCAAGCAAAGGGTCGCAGGAACAAGTTCGGTTGCAGGTCTGTATAGATCGTATAGCGATAGCGCCGCCAGCTGGCACTAAAGCGGGCGTGCCAGTGAGAATCTACGGCAGCAGATGCCAGAATTAATATATCTTTCGGCAGTTGAGTATTGAGGATGGCGGCCCACTTGTCGGCAGGGATGGAACTGTTGTGGTCAAAATGAGCCACTTGGGCGGCGGCGTGAACTCCAGCATCGGTTCGACCGGCGCCGTGCAGGGTTACATGTTGATTGAGGATGGCAGAAAGTACTTTTTCTATTTCCTCTTGTACAGTGCGATCGCTCTTTTGCCGTTGCCATCCATGAAAATGAGTGCCCAGGTATTGAATTACCAGGGCGACTCGCTGCTTGGCTGTGATCTGCTGTCCGTTGTCCATTTTGTTGCCAATTGGTAATTGGTAAAAAGGCGATCGCGTAATTCCCATTACCCTCGTTCCCACGGCTTTGCCTGGGAACGCGATTACCCATTACCAATCACCTCAAACCAGTTCAATAATTGCCATTTCGGCATTATCGCCCCGGCGACGGACGGTTCGCAGGATGCGGGTATAGCCGCCAGCGCGATTGCCATAGCGAGCTTTTGCTCCACTTTCTCCTTCATCAAACAGCGCGTGGACGAGATCTTTATCGTAGATATAGCCCAACGCTTGTCTGCGCGCTGCCAAAGAGCCATCCTTGGCTAAACCGATCATTTTTTCGGCCTCAGACCTCACTGCCTTGGCTCGTACTTTTGTGGTTTCGATCCTACCGTGGCGCAGCAGTTGGGTTGTCAGCGCTCTTAAGAGCGCCCGACGCTGGTCTGCTGGCTTACCAAGTTGAGGAACGCGACAACGGTGACGCATAGTGATTGTTAGTTAGTAATTGGTAATGGGTAATCGGTGATTGGTAATTGGTAATGGGTAATCGGTCATTGGTTTTCTTTACCATTACCAATTACCCATTAGCAATTAGCCATTAGGTTTTGCTGCTTTTTCCTGCGGCAAGGTAATTCCTAAGTGTCGCTGTAGGGCTTCACTCACTTCTTCTGCCGACTTTTGACCAAAGTTTTTGATTTCCAGTAAGTCTTCGTAGGTGTAACCCAGCAAATCTGCTACTGTGTTAATCTGAGCCCGTTTCAGGCAGTTATAAGCCCGCACCGAGAGTTGCAATTCCTCAATCGGAATTTGAGGCTCTACATCCCCGGAATCATCTATTTCTGGAGGGATGGTCTTGATGTCTTTGAGTGGGTTGAACAGATCTACCAAGATATTCGCTGCCTGGGAGAGTGCTTCTTCGGGTGACATGCTGCCATTTGTCCAGATTTCCATCAGCAGCCGGTCTTTTTCCCGATCGCCATCGCCGCGAATTTCTTCAACGCTGTAGTTGACTTTCCGCACCGGCATAAAAACCGCGTCGATCTGGAGAAAGTCCAAGGCTGTGGCTTCGTCGTGACCCCGATCTACGGAGCGATATCCCTTCCCGGTTTCTAGCCGGAATTCCATTTCCAGTTTGGCTCCTTGTGCCAAGGTGGCGACGTACTGCGCCGGATCGACCACCTGTACCTCAGAAGACATGTTAAACTGCCCCGCCATAACGATTACAGGGCCGTTGTTTGCCGTGACTTCTAACCGACCAATCTGGGGTTGGGAGGTATAGCTTTTGAAAACTATTTCTTTCATGTTGAGCAGGATTTCCAGCACATCCTCCCGCACTCCCGGAATTGTGGCAAATTCGTGATTCACACCGGCAATGCGAACCGCCGTGACTGCACATCCTTCCAGGTTAGATAGCAGCACCCGCCTCAAAGCGTTGCCAACGGTTGTCCCTTGACCTCTTTCTAGCGGCTCGATTACAAATTTGCTGTATTGACCTCGATTTTTCTCAGTGCTAGACTCGACACATTCAATTTGAAATTGCGCCACAGAGCGATCCCCCTACCCTTTGTGGATTTTGGATTTTGGATGAGCGGATTTTAGATTCATCTGGTTGCACCCCCGAGCGGATGAAACGATTTTGGATTCAAGAAATAACCCCAATATTGCTTTGGTTTTTTGTTTTTGTCCGGTTAACTTCAATCCAAAATCTAAAACCTAAAATCTAAAATCTTCTAAACGCGACGCCGCTTAGGTGGGCGACAGCCGTTGTGGGGAATGGGAGTAATGTCCCGAATTAGAGTAATTTCCAATCCAGTACCCTGAAGCGCTCGAATCGCGGTTTCGCGGCCTGCTCCCGGCCCGCTGACCATTACTTCTATCTGCCGCATTCCGGAGTCCATCGCTCTGCGAGCTGCTCCTTCGGCAGCCGTTTGCGCTGCAAAGGGCGTTCCTTTTTTGGCGCCCTTGAAGCCGCTAGACCCGGCAGAAGCCCAGGAGATTACATCCCCATTTTGATCGGAAATTGTGACTATGGTGTTGTTGAAGGTTGATTGGATGTAGGCTATCCCGTTGGGTACGTTCCGCTTTTGCTTCTTGGCACCAGTTTTTTTGGTTACTTGTCGCGCCATATCGGTTTATCTGCTTCGGTTTTAACTTGCTTGCTAGTTGTAGTTTGTTCCGCCCAACCTTATTCCAGGCGAAAATCTTACGGTTATTTCTTAGCTGCTGGCTTTTTCTTGCCTGCAACGGTTTGCCTTCTACCCCGACGGGTTCTGGCGTTGGTGCGGGTTCTTTGACCTCGAACGGGTAAGCCCAAGCGATGACGCCGTCCCCGATAGGTTCCGATGTCGATCAGGCGCTTGATATTCATCGCTTCCCAACGTCTCAAGTCACCTTCAACTTGATAGTCGCTTTCTACGGTCGCTCTCAAGGCTGCGACTTCGGCATCTGATAGATCCTTGACGCGGGTGTCTGGATTGATGCCCGTTGTCGCTAAAATTTCTTTAGACCGGGATAGCCCAATTCCGTAAATGTAGGTCAGACCAATTTCGACGCGCTTATCGCGCGGAAGGTCTACACCGGCAATCCTTGCCACGCTTTTTTCTCCCTTATTTTGCCTTTGTTTCTATTGACACTCCCCGCGCCTATTGCTACGGGGATTATTAAGACCTCACAGCCTTAATATCCTTATTTCTCAGGTTCCTGTTGCTCTCACCACTGTTGCCACCAGGGCGTGGTGATATGTCCTGACATTGTTTTGGGCGTTCGTGGATTCCCCACGTACCATTTCTCCTGCTAGAAAATAGCTGAATTTACGCGGGTATACAACAGTACATTACATTACAGTGAATCCAGGTTCTACCCTTGGCGTTGCTTGTGCTTTGGGTTAGAACAGATCACCATCACTCGACCTCGCCGCCGAATGACGCGGCATTTTTCACAAATTTTCTTGACAGATGCTCGAACTTTCATGCCTACTGGGCTGCGCTACAAACTAAACATTATATCATTTTTAGTTTTTTTTGTAAGCTAAAAACGTAGCACGAATCGGAATTTTATTTCTTCTTTAGAAATGTTTCGTGCGGGCTTATTTCTTACGCAGGCGGTAAGTAATTCTGCCTTTGCTCAGGTCGTAGGGCGTCAGCTCGACTTTGACGCGATCGCCCGGTAATATTTTGATGTAATTCCGGCGGATCTTGCCGGAGATATGCGCCAAAACGTTGAAGCCGTTATCCAGGTCTACGCGAAACATGGCATTCGGTAGGGATTCTGTTACCGTGCCTTCCATTTCAATCAAATCTTGTTTAGACAATGTATTTTTTCCTCAACTCGGTGGGTGGTGCTTGCCAGGGTTATTGGTTTTTCACCCCAGCCTGTTAAAAGGCATCTGAATCAAAGCTCAGACACCCTTAACAGATTTTATCAAATTGTGCGACAAAAAGGGTGAAACGGCTCTTGACTTTTACCCTATTTCAACCATCGGATGGAATTATTTTGCGATTGGGGCAAGGATAATCCACCGGGCAAGTTGAGTTTATAGATCGATGGCGTCCTTGAGTTGTTCGGTGACTTCCGACATTGAGCGATCCCCATTGACAGCGGTAAGCTTCATTCGTTGGCGATAAAAATCGATCAGGGGTTCGGTTTGTTCGCGATAGACTTCTAGACGACGGCGAATCACTTCTTCGGTATCATCGGCACGGCCTTCTTTTTTGGCGCGTCCCAACAGGCGGGCGATCAAAACTTCATCTGGCACTTCCAGACTGAGGACGCGATCGCATTCTTGATGCATATCCAACAGCAAAGCTTCCAAAAAACCCGCTTGAGTACAATTCCGAGGAAAGCCATCGAGTATCCAACCTTGGGCGGCATCGCTTTGAGACAGGCGATCGCGCATCATATCTAAAATCAAGCTATCCGGAACCAACTCGCCTTTTTCCTGGTACGACTTGGCTTTTTGACCCAAAGGCGTGCCTTTTGCTACCTCATTGCGTAAAATATCCCCTGTCGAAATATGAGGAATTTGGCAAATTTCGGCTAAAATCTTGGCTTGAGTTCCTTTTCCTGCTCCTGGCGGCCCCAAAAAAATCAATCGCGTCACTCTTGTTTCACCATTCCTTCGTATCGCTGGGAAATCACGTATGTTTGAATTTGTTTTGCTGTATCAATGGCCACACCAACCAAAATCAATAGAGAAGTTGCCCCTATCCCTTGAAAGGTTCTGATATTAGTGGCGCTTTCAACAGCAGTAGGTATGATAGCCACTGCTCCCAAAAAGATTGCTCCCAAGAAGGTCAAGCGATTCAACACCCGCTCTACATACTCGCTGGTGGTGCGACCGGGACGAATGCCGGGAATGCTAGAACCCATCTTTTTCAGATTTTGCGCCAAATCGACCGGGTTAACGATCAAAGAGGCGTAGAAATAACTGAAAAAGACGATAAACAGCAGATAAAACACGACGTGCAGTGCCGTTCCCGGAGCCAATAAATTGGCAATTTGAATCACAGTTGGATTGGGAAATACCTGAGCCAGAGACGTGGGAATAATCAAGACAGCCGAAGCAAAAATAATCGGCATTACGCCGCCTTGATTTAACCGCAAAGGTAAATAGCTATTTTTTTCCAGAAAAACCTTCCGTCCCACCTGCCGACGTGCCGAAATAATCGGGATGCGGCGAGCGCCTTCTTGGACGAAAACGATGCCAACAATTGTCACCAGGAACACGACCAGCAGGATGATGATTTTACCTACCTGTTCCCTGCCACCACTTTCAGCCAACCTGATCGTGTCCCCCAAAGATTTAGGTAAAGCCGACACAATGTTGAGGAAAATCAACAACGATGCCCCGTTACCGACACCCCGTTCGGTAATCAATTCCGACACCCACATGACAAACATCGACCCTGCCGTCAGCGCCAATGTTGTCTTGACGACGAACAAAAATCCCGGCTCTTGTGCGTAGGGGGCAATTAAGCGAGCGGAAATGAATGTACTTTGCAGAAATCCCCATCCCAAAGCCACATAGCGGGTAATCTGAGAAATCTTCCGCCGTCCGGCTTCGCCCTCATTTTTCTGTAAGTTTTCTAAACTGGGGATGGCTTGTGTCAGCAGTTGGACGATAATCGAAGCATTAATGTAGGGCAAAATTCCCAGAGCAAAAATGCCCAAGGTGAGGAAGCCGCCGGTGAAAATGTCCAAAAATCCAATTAACGGATTATTTTGCAGGCTTGCAGCAAAGGCGGCTCGATCAATTCCTGGCATTGGCAGGAAAACGCCCAGGCGTACCAAAACGAGCAGCCCAATGGTGACAAGCAGCCGACTTCTCAGTCCAGCTGCTTGAGCCATCTGCATAAAGGTTTCCTGAGCTGTTGGGGCTTTATTTTGACTAACCATATAAAAGGGACCTCTACGCGATCTGGGCCACTATCTGCAGCACAAAAAGCCCTAACCCTTAGCCTTCTTCTCGATGATTTCGCAAGTTCCGCCAGCCGCTTCGATTTTGCTGCGAGCGCCTGCCGTAAATGCTGCTGCTTTTATGTTTAGGGGTACAGAGAGTTCTCCATCTCCCAAAATTTTCAGCGGACCGTCATTGGTTGTGACAATGCCAGCTGCGATCAAAGAGTCCAGGGTTACTTCTGTATTAGCAGGGAGTGATGCCAGCTTACTGACATTGATCGTAGTGTATTCGCGACGATTAATGACAGTAAAGTGCTTTAACTTGGGGATGCGCTTGTATAGGGGCTGTTGACCACCTTCAAAACCGGGTCTAGTACTGCCACCGGAACGAGCTTTTTGACCCCTCATCCCTTTACCGGCGCTGGCGCCTTGTCCGGCGGAAACTCCCCTACCTAGTCGGCGGGGGCGTTTTTTAGAGCCAGCCTTTGGCACGGCATCGTTTAGTCTCATATTTTTGTTTGTCCTTGTTATATCGTGCAGATTAGATCAACCCGCCCACATCAGTTACGATTGAGGGCGGCTAACTGCTGGCTGAGCATAGAGATTTTCCACGGGGATACCGCGATCGCTGGCAACATCAGCAAAGGTTCTCAGGGTTTCTAGGGCGTTGATCGTCGCTCTAGCGTTATTGAGCGGGTTATTTGAACCCAACTGTTTGGCTAATATGTTGCGCACCCCAGCCAGTTCTAAAACCGTGCGGACGGCACCGCCTGCAATTACCCCCGTACCTGGGGCGGCGGGTCGCATCATCACCGCAGCGCCACCGCCGCTGCC
The DNA here is from genome assembly GCF_020521235.1 of Microseira wollei NIES-4236. GTDB lineage: Bacteria > Cyanobacteriota > Cyanobacteriia > Cyanobacteriales > Aerosakkonemataceae > Microseira > Microseira wollei. The sequence continues at coordinate 45,542 of NZ_BLAY01000075.1, forward strand.
TTTGGCTGGATGGGGAATCGAGTTGGCCTTAGTCAGGGGCACATCAACCAGGTGTTTTTTGCCGTCGGCGACGCCTTTTCTCACCGCACCGATGACGTCGCTGGCTTTACCAACACCGACGCCTACTTGTCCGCGTTCGTTACCGACGACGACAATAGCGCGGAAGCTGAGTTTTTTACCGCCTTTAACGACTTTGCTTACCCGACGAATTTGGATAACTCGCTCTTGCCAGGCGGATGTTTCTTTTTCCCTTGTACGGCTGCTGGCTTTTTTACGACGTTCTCGTTGTTCTGCCATAGTTTTTCCTTTGGTAGTTGGTAATTGCTAATTGCTAATTGCTAATTGCTAATTTTCTTGGGTTTATTAGCCATTAGCCATTAGCCATTAGCCAAATTAGAATGCTAATTGCTAATTTTCTTGGGTTTATTAGCCATTAGCCATTAGCCATTAGCCAAATTAGAATGCTAATTGCTAATTTTCTTGGGTTTATTAGCCATTAGCCATTAGCCATTAGCCAAATTAGAAT